>JAJZEG010000264.1 GCA_021828605.1 Pseudomonadota bacterium
AAAAGGGATAGGTTAGGCAAGGGGCGCTGCCCCTTGACCCCGGCAAAGGCGAGCCTTTGCAATCCATTCGTTTTAGGGTTGGGGAGGGCGATCCAGGCACGTGCCGGGGATAGGCTTCGGCATCGCCCTCCCCAACCCTAAAACGCTAAAGGGTTCTAAGGGCTCAGCCCTTAGCGGGTCCAGGGCGGAGCCCTGGCCTTACCCTCCCCTTTTTACCGTCCCAACCCCAATGTGCTGATCAGGCTGCGTCGTCGGCGCGGTCGGCTTTTTTGCGGGTGTGGGGGTCGAGGTGGCGTTTGCGCAGGCGGATGGCGCCGGGGGTGACTTCGACCAATTCGTCGTCTTCGATATAGGCGATGGCTTGTTCGAGGTTGAGGCGGCGGGGTGGGACGAGGAGCAGGGCTTCGTCTTTGCCGGCGGCGCGGATGTTGGTGAGTTTTTTCTCTTTGATTGGGTTGATGTCGAGGTCGTTTTCGCGGGAATGTTCGCCGAGGATCATGCCGAGATAGACTTTTTCACCGGCGCCGATGAACAGGGTACCGCGATCTTGCAGGGCGAACAGGGCGTATTGCACGCTTTCGCCGTCGGAGTTGGAGATCAGGGCGCCGTTGCGGCGGCCTTCGAGGGTGCCTTTCCACGGGCCGTAGCCGGTGAAGTGGCGGTTCATGACGCCGGAGCCGCGGGTATCGGTGAGGAATTCGCCGTGATAGCCGATCAGGCCGCGGCTGGGGATATGGAAGGTGAGGCGTTGTTTGCCGCCGCCGGAGGGGCGGATATCCTGGAGTTCGCCTTTGCGGCGGGACATTTTTTCGACGACGACGCCGGAATAGGGTTCATCGACATCGATGAGCACTTCTTCCATGGGTTCTTCGCGGTCGCCGGTTTCGGCGTTTTCGCGGGTGAGCACGCGCGGGCGACCGATGGTGAGTTCAAAGCCTTCGCGGCGCATTTGTTCGATGAGCACGCCGAGCTGGAGTTCGCCGCGCCCGGCGACTTCGAAGGCTTCGGTTTCGTTGGAATCGGTGACTTTAATGGCGACGTTGCCTTCGGCTTCGCGAAACAGCCGTTCGCGGATTTGCCGTGAGGTGACTTTTTTACCTTCGCGACCGGCGAGCGGGCCGTCATTGATGCGGAAGGTCATTGACAGGGTTGGCGGATCGATCGGGGTGGCCGGGAGGGCTGCGCTGATTTCCATGGCGCCGATGGTATCGGGGACGGTGGCTTCCTTGAGGCCGGCGACGGCGATGATATCGCCGGCGGAGACTTCATCGACGGGCACGCGTTCGAGGCCCCGGAAGGCGAGCAATTTGGTCAGACGGCCGGTTTCGACGGCGCGGCCATCGAAGGTGATGGCGCGGACCGGCATATTGACGGTGGCGCGGCCTTGTTCGACGCGGCCGGTGAGCACGCGGCCGAGGAAGTTATCGCTTTCGAGAATGGTGACGACCATGGCGAACGGCGCGTCTTCCGGCAGGTTGGGGGCCGGGACGTGGCTCAAGATCAGGTCGAACAAGGGTTTCAGGGTTTCGCGCGGGCCATCAAGCGTGGCGGTGGCCCAGCCTTGGCGGCCTGAGGCGTAGAGCATCGGGAAGTCGAGCTGTTCATCGGTGGCGCCGAGGGCGGCGAACAGGTCGAAGACTTCGGTGTGGACTTCATCGGCGCGGGAATCCGGGCGGTCGATTTTATTGACCACGACGATGGGTTTGAGGCCGCGGGCAAGGGCCTTGCCGACGACGAATTTGGTTTGCGGGAGCACGCCTTCGGCGGCATCGACCAGCACCACGACGCCATCGACCATGTTAAGGATGCGTTCGACTTCGCCGCCGAAATCGGCGTGGCCAGGGGTATCGACGATGTTGATGCGCACATCGCCCCACTGCACGGCGGTGCATTTGGCGAGAATGGTGATGCCGCGTTCGCGTTCGAGATCATTGCGATCCAGCGCCCGTTCGGCGACGTGCTGGTGGGCGCCGAATGAGCCGGATTGCTTGAGCAACTGATCGACGAGCGTGGTTTTGCCGTGATCGACATGGGCGATGATCGCGACGTTGCGAAGGTTAGCTTGGGTCATGAATAATGTCTTTCGGGAGCGTTCGCGCGTGTCCTACACGTTTTGCATCACAAAAGCGAGTATCCACGGCAAAGGGGCGGCGCATGGCCGCCCCTCGCTGATCGGTCGGTGGTTGGTCAGTTACTTCGACATAGCGGGCTGCGACGGCTGCGGCCCGTTGGAGCGGCCTTGGCTCATCGGGGTGGTGCCGTTGTTGCCTTGGCTCATTCCGCCTTGACCCATTGGGCTTTGACCCATTGGACCGTGATTCATCGGGTTGGGCGCCATGCCGTTCGGCGTCATCGGGGCGTGCGACATCATTCGACCCTGCGCTTGCGGGGTATGGTTCATGGTGTGGTGCATCATCGATCCATGATCCATCATCATCGCTTTATGGGTCATCATCATCGCATCGTGGAAATGACCGGCCATGACCGCTTGCCGCGCTTGCTCAATGTTGGTGATGGCGGGTGTGGCAATTCGGCCATTGATGCTGCCTTGGACATAGGAGTTGGTCAGCATGTCGGTTTCGGCGCGGCCCAAGGCTTCGTGGGCGCGCATTTTATTATGTGCGGTGATCGCCTTGCTGGCGATTTGCAAATAGGTGTGCGCGGACGCGCTGGTCGGCATCATCATCTCGCGTGAGGCGGCGTGGTGCTCCATCGCACCACCGCGATGCATCATCGGCTTAGCTTGAGGGTGATCCATGGGCTTGCCCATTGGCTTCGCTTTTGACTTGCCCATGGTGTTGTCCATCGGCTTGGCTGGCGGCTTGTGCATCGGCTCGGTGGATGGGTTGGTGCTGGTGGAGTTCATCGGCGTGGTGGTGGTGGGCGTGCCCGCATTAGCCGAGGTCATCGGGTTGGTGGCCGATGAGGCGGTTGGCTTGGTCATTGGCTTGACCATGGGTGCGGTGCTCGGCGGAGTGGATGTAGGCGCCGGGGTGGAAGATTGGGCCATCGCGACGCCGGTTATCAGCAGGGCCGAGGCGCTGGCAAGTAATAATTTTTTCATCGATCGTCTCCGTTGTTGGTATTGAGATCGTAGTGCATTGTTACGGGAGATGGCGACTTTGTCCAAGGGCGACAAGCGCAATGATTTGACGATATCATTAAACCCAGGTCACAACGCCTCAATGACCTACGCGCGCATATTGCTTTGGTGGCTGCTGTTGAGCGTGGCTGTTGGTGCGGTTGGCGTTGCGCGTGCAGCGCCAGGCGGGGCCAGCCTGTCGCCAGGGCAGGCTTGTCTGCAAGCGGCGCAGCGCACCACCCGGCGGGCCGGGCTGCCGCGCGGGATGTTGCGGGCGATCGGGTTGGTGGAAACCGGGCATGCTGATCCGGTGACTGGCGCGCTGACGCCTTGGCCGTATGCTGTGGATGTCGATGGGGCGGGGCGCTGGTTTAACCGCGCCGATAGCGCCATCGCTTATGTGCATCAGGCGCAAGCGGATGGCGCGCATTATATTGATGTCGGGTGTTTTCAAATTGATTTGGCCGATCATCCGAACGCTTTTTCCAGCCTACAGGCTGCGTTCAGCCCCGCTGACAATGCGCGGTATGCGGCGCATTTCCTGAACTTGCTGCATGGCGAATTTGGCAGCTGGCCTGCGGCGATTGCGGCCTATCATGCGGGAACGCCGGCTTTGGGTGTGCCGTATGCGCAGCGTGTGTTGGCTGCCTGGGGCGGGGGCGGGGGCGGCACGGATCAGGCTCCGCCCGTAACGACGCGCCCGGCAACCCGGCGCCGCGATCCTTACGTTATTCATATCAGACCGGATGATAGCGGTGGATTGCCGAAAATCGTGACGCCGTAGCGGGCGTTTCAGACATCGGACTCTCGGGGCCTGGTCTGCACGATATCCGATCCAATCGGATCGGAAAGTGCACTCTTTATCAAATAGATAGAGCACGATATCCGATCCAATCGGATCGGAAAGTGCCCTCTTTATCAAATAGATAGAGCACTACATCCGATCCAATCGGATCGGAAAGTGCCTTTTTATCAAATAGATAGAGCGCTACATCCGATCCAATCGGATCGGAAAGTGCTCTATGTCAAATAGGCATGAACCACCCCGATCAGCTCTTCAGCGGCTTGGCTGCGGTCGGCCTCCTGCTGCGCCGGGTCGGCGATATGCTGCCGGATATGATGCTCGATCACCGTGCCGATAAAG
>JAJZEG010000258.1 GCA_021828605.1 Pseudomonadota bacterium
TGATTGCGAACTCGAACCTGGTGCCGCATTGGGCAAATTGGGAGCATTTCAATAAGCTCGATCGGCTCGGCTTGATGATGTATGGCCAGATGACCGCCGGGTCGTGGATTTATATCGGCACCCAGGGCATTGTGCAGGGCACCTATGAAACCTTCGTGGAAATGGGGCGGCGGCATTATAATGGCGACCTGGCCGGGCGCTGGATTCTAACGGCGGGTTTGGGTGGGATGGGTGGTGCGCAGCCCTTGGCTGCGACCATGGCGGGGGCGTCCTGCCTGGCCATTGAGTGTCAGCCGAGCCGGATCGAGATGCGGTTGCGCACCGGATACGTTGATATTCAGGCTCGCGATTTGGATGAGGCGTTGACCATTATCGAGCGCTCGTGCCGGGACCGTAAACCGGTATCCGTGGCATTGTTGGGCAATGCCGCTGAGATTTTACCTTTGTTAGTGCAGCGCGGGGTGCGGCCTGATTGTGTGACCGATCAAACCTCGGCGCATGATCCGATTAATGGTTATTTGCCCAGTGGCTGGAGCCTTGATGAATGGCAGACCAAACGAGCAAGCGCGCCAAATGCGGTCGCGATAGCGGCCAAGGCATCGATGGCGGCCCATGTGCGCGCCATGTTGACCTTCTGGCAGCAAGGCGTGCCGGTGGTGGATTATGGTAATAATATTCGGCAAGTAGCACTCGACGAAGGTGTGGCCAACGCTTTTGATTTTCCGGGTTTTGTCCCCGCTTATATTCGGCCGCTATTTTGCCGGGGTATCGGGCCGTTTCGCTGGGCCGCGCTATCGGGCGACCCTGAGGATATTGCGCGCACCGATGCGAAAGTGAAAGAGCTATTACCTGATAACAAGGCGTTGCATCATTGGCTCGATATGGCCAAAGCGCGGATTAAATTCCAGGGCCTGCCTGCGCGGATTTGTTGGGTTGGGCTTGGCGATCGGCATCGGTTGGGGCTCGCCTTTAACGAGATGGTTGCGCGCGGTGAGTTGAGCGCGCCGATTGTGATTGGGCGTGACCATTTGGATTCCGGATCGGTTGCTTCGCCGAACCGGGAAACCGAGGCTATGCGCGATGGCTCGGATGCGGTTTCTGATTGGCCCTTGCTCAATGCGTTGCTTAATTGCGCATCCGGCGCCACCTGGGTTTCACTGCATCATGGCGGCGGGGTCGGCATGGGGTTCAGCCAGCATTCCGGGATGGTGATCGTGTGTGATGGTACGCCGGATGCCGCACGGCGGATCGCGCGCGTGCTCTGGAACGACCCGGCGACCGGGGTGATGCGTCACGCGGATGCGGGCTACGAGACCGCGCTCGATTGTGCGCGGGAGCATGGACTGGATTTACCGGGGATTTTGGGATGAGCGTGGATCGCCCACCGATGCATCGCCAAAATCAGATTTCAATCGGCAGACCGGCGGCTTTCCATTCGGGGAAGCCGTCTTCGAGGCGAACCGCCTGGATGCCATGGGCGCGGAGCAATTCGACCGCCTGAAACGACAGGACGCAGTACGGGCCTCGGCAATAAGCAACAACCGGTTGATCGGCACCCAGCCGGCTTAGAGCTTGATTGATTTGGTCGAGCGTAATGTTTAGCGCGCCGGGCAAATGGCCTTGGACGAACTCCCCTTGAGGCCGGACGTCGAGCAAGGTGACGCTGCCGACGCGCAGGCGCTCCAATAAGTCGGCGCGCGAAATCGGTTCGAGTTCATCTCTGGCTTGAAAATAATGCTGCATCACCAGTTGGATTTCGGCAATATTCCGCTCGCCGACACGGCCAAGTGCCGCTAACAAAGTGATGATTTCCGTTTCGGACACCAGACTATAGAGCATGCGTTTGCCGTCGCGACGCGGTGCGGCGAGGCGCGCTCGGCGCAGCACCTGTAAATGCCGCGAGGCGTTCGCGAGCGGCACATCAAGGCGCAAAGCGAGTTCCTCGACGCTATATTCGCCTTGCGCGAGCAGTTCGAGCATTTCGATCCGATGCGCGTGGGACAGCGCCGCCGCGATCGTGGCCAGATGGGCGAAAATTTGTTGCTTGGGTCCAGTGATTGACATGACCGACGACTCATTCAATAAATATCGATATTGATAGAATGACAGCGTGCCACAAGCCAAGCGCGGCGGCAACCCGACCGAAGGATGATATCATGATTTTGCGCCAATATTTACATAGCGAACCGACGGCGGCCTCGTATTTGCTCGGTTGCGTGGGCAAAGCTGCGAGCGTGGTGGTTGATCCGCTATTCCCGATCAAGCCTTATATTGATGCGGCGGCAGGTGCGGGCACGCCGATCCGGCTGGTGATCGACACTCATATCCATGCTGATCATCGCTCGGCGGGGCGCGCACTCGCACAGGCGACAGGGGCCGAGTATGCGATCCATCAATCGGCAGAGGTTGATTACGAATGCCGGCGGGTTGTTGATGGCGAGCGGATTGAACTTGGCAATGTTACGTTGGAGGTTTTGCATACGCCCGGCCATACGCCGGAACATATTTGCCTGCTCGTTACCGACCGCACCCGCGCGGATGCACCGTGGAGCTTGCTGGGGGGTCATACGCTGATGGTTGGCGATGTGGGCCGCACCGAGCTGGCCACCGATGCCGCCACCGGGGCGCGGGATTTATTTACCAGCCTGACCCGACTTAAATTATTGCCTGATCATATTGAATTATTACCCGGCGCATTGGCGGGCTCGGTTTGTGGACGCGGCCTGTCGGGTAAGCCAGTTTCCACCATCGGGTTCGAGCGTCGCTATAATCCGGCATTCAGCATCGGAGACCAAGAGCGTTTCGTCGCCTTTATGCTTGAAAACATCCCGCCCCCGCCTGAAGCTGCTGCGGAATTGCGGGCGTGGAATGCCGGATTAGCTGAATGAGCGACCTGCCGGGTTTAGCGATCTATCGCCGCGGCATCGCGCTCAATCGCAATCAGTTTACCCTCCAGGCAGTCCAGGTATTTTTTGTTGGCCTGATGATTGGCATGGAACGTGCGGTGTTGCCTACATTGGCCCGTGGGTTCGGTGTGGCGCCGGATGCTTTTTTGTTCCTGGCGAGTTTTGTATTGTCGTTCGGTTTGGTCAAGGGTGCGCTCAATCTGGTCGCGGGTGGGCTTGCCGATCGGTATGGGCGCAAGCCGGTGTTAGTGGCTGGCTGGATCGCAGCGATTCCGATTCCGCTGCTGATTTGGGCGGCGCCGAATTGGTGGTGGATTATTGGTGCCAATATTTTCCTCGGCGTCAATCAGGGTTTTACCTGGACCATGACGGTGACCAGTCAGATTGACCTCGCCGCCAGCAATCAGCGCGGGCTCGCGGTCGGCATCAATGAAGCCATTGGTTATGTTGCCGTGGGTGTTGCCGGGGTCGGAAGCGCGCTGCTGGCGGAAGTGATAGGTGCGCGTGCCGCGTTATTGTTAGTGGGTTTGGTTACCATCGGCTTAGCCCTCGCCGCGATTATCGCGGTGCGTGACACCATCGCTTGGGTTAAAGCCGAACATGCCGAGTCAGGACCAAGCGCCGCGCCGGATCAGTCCTTGACGCTGCGCGCAATTTTTATCCGTATCTCGTTTCAAGATAGAGTCGGGCGGGCGATTTGCCAAGGTGGGGTGGTCAATAAGATTGCTGATACACTGGTCTGGGTGATGTTCCCGCTATTCTTTAAGGCGCATGGTGTGACGTTAGTACAAATCGGCTGGCTGACCGGCACCTACGCGATGGTTTGGGGCCTGTCGCAGCTTTGGACCGGGCATTTGGGTGATCGGATCGGCAGGCGGCGCCCGGTGGTTGCCGGATTTTTCATGCTCGCACTGGGCATCGCGATTACCGCAATGGGGGTAAATATTATGGTCTGGTTGCCAGCAGCGATTATCATGGGTGTTGGCATGGCCTTGCTTTATCCTAATTTAATCGCGGCGATGTCGGATCAGGCTGCGCCATTACAGCGGGGCAAGGCGTTGGGCACCTATCGGTATTGGCGCGACACTGGGTATGCGATCGGCGCGCTGATGTTGGGCCTGATCGCGCAGATCACCCGAACCACGGCGCCGACATTATGGGTGACTGCTTCTCTGGTCGCGGGCTCGGCGGTTTGGCTCATGCGAGCACTACCGCGCGCCTGATGGGTCAACGAACCGAACCATGTGCGAATGCGCGCAAAGCCGAGCCGGTCAAAGCAGGGTTGCTTAAGGCCATTTGTAAGGCTGTGCGGGTTTCAGGCTGGTGGGCCGACAGGCGCACGACCACCACCAGTTGGGCATAATGGGTGCTGAATAAGCCGGGCAGCATATGCCACCGCGTAATCAATGAGCCGAGCGTTTGCTGGCCACTGATCAGCAAAGCGCTTGCCGCCATCTGGCGTCCGGATTTACTAACGGCCAGCTGCCATTGATGCGTGTTTGGTCCGCGTGCGCGGATCAGAGCCAGATGCGCTTCGCGCAAATCGATCAGGCCGAGTTGCCGACGCAAATCGAAAATCGGCTCGGGCGTTGTGCCCGGCGGAAATGCAACAAGGGTGATGTGCGCTCCCTGATTGCAGGAAAAATCACGACGAATCGCGGCTAATGGTAATTTACCGGGAGGTGAAGGCCGCAATTGACATTCGCTCAAGCGGGTGGGCGGCGTAATAGGCGTATGTTGAATAGTCCGATCCATGGCGAGGCCGGTGATCGGAGCGGCAATGCTGACCAGCAGCACTAAAATTGTCGCAACGAGGCGGGCATTATTGGACCTTGACGCATTACGGGCACGCGGCAGGCTTGGCGGTGCGTGATCTTCGCGGAATGGCAGCCCGAGTAGAATGATTGCCATCAACACCATCGAGAAGAAAATATAGCCGTATAATACATGATCGGTTGCTGCGGCTTTGGCGCTGCCTTCAGCGTAGCCGAGCGCGATAATGCCAATCGCGCGCAATCCGTTAGCGATGACCGGCACGATCACGCAAACCGCAATAAAACAGAGGCGGCGGACGGTGGACCGGAAAATCACCAGCGCATACAGCACAGCGAAGGCGATCGCCGCGATTAGAAATCGCAGGCCGGCGCAGGCTTGAGCGATCCGGAAGGCGCCAGCGCGGATCTCGATTGTCGTGCCGTGCAAATAATGCGTGATACCAAGCAGGGTTAAACCACGCGCGGCAAAATCAGCGGTGAAATGCTGAAGCGGGGCAACCAGAAAGCCACCGAACGGTACCAGAAAAAATAAATACCAGCACGGTGCCCGGAAATACCAATAGACCGGTCCGCCAACAACGCCGAGGAGCAAACATTGCAGCAAAGCCATGGCGGCGAGTTGACGGCCTTCCATAATGCCGAGCCGATCAGCAACCAGCCAGAGCACCGCGAAAGGGATGGCGAGCAAAGCGGCGCCGGGAGCCGCCGAGGGCGTCAGGTGGGTAAAGCCGCTGCGGCGTTCCCAAACCAGAAACAATGCAATCGGCAGGATCAAAAAACAATGATTATAGGCCGTGGATGCAAGCCAGACGCTAACAGCGGCGATGGCTTCGTGGGTGAAGGCGATGCCAAAAACCAGCAGGCCGAATGCAAGGATCAATCCGCTTTGACGCCATGCGGGGTTCATGCGAGTGCGCGGTCCAAAGCGGCGAGCGGCGTCGCCCAGCTATGCTGGGTCAGCACGGACTGCCGCGCCGCCACACCCAGCCCTGGCCAATCACCCCGCAGCACTGCGCGCGCATTCACAATCATCGTGGCGGCGTCATCGGCAACCAGCGCATCGCGACACGGCGTGGCCGCGATGCCAGTGAGGGCTGCACGCGTGGCAAGCACCGGGCGTGCCATCGCCATGGCTTCGAGCACTTTGTTCTGGATCCCACGGGCGATGCGCAAAGGGGCTACGGCAAGCGCCGCATGGGCAAGATAAGGCCTGATATCAGCCACGTTCGCATGCAGAGCAATATTCGGTTCCGTCGCAAGTGCCCGGATTGCGGCGGATGGGTCTGATCCGACGATGTGAAAAATCGGGCAAGGAGTGTCGGTGGTGAGCGTGGGCAGCACTGCTGATGCGAACCACAAGCAGGCATCGATATTGGGCCGGTAATCGAGCGCACCGGTGAACACGATCGGGGGATGACCGGGTATATAGGGATTAGCGGTTGGGCGGTTTGGGTTAAAAAAATCAGCATCAATTCCATTCGGGACCGCTTGCGTGCGGGATGCTGTTTCGGGCGCTAACGCGGTGAAGCGGGTGCGTTCGGCCTCTGAAACCAGGAACGTGCGCTCAAAGCGTGCGGTGCTCGCCCGTTCGAGTGCGAGAAGGGTGCGCGCCTCGCGCCGCCAGATCAGATTTTTGGGCCAAAATGATTGATCGCCATAGGCCGCGAATTTTTCGGAATCGAGATCGACCATGTCGAATAACGTTGGCATATCGGCCAGTGGATCAAGATAAGGCGCCATGGCCGTCGAAAACACCAAGGCCCGTGCGATCGGGTAGGTTTGGCGCGTATGGCGCACCCAGTCGCTCAAAAGTCGATCATGGAAATAACCGATGCTGAGTGGCGCCCCCGGACGGAGCCGGGCGATGGCGCGCCAACGGGCGCGATCAGGATTGAGAGGGATCGCCGCGAGTGAAGCTAAATTGGCACGCAGCGCGCCCAAATGCGCCATATCTTCGGGGCGATCAACAAAGCAGCCCAGATGCACATCAAAGCGGTGACGCAAATGATCGAGCCACCGGAATGAGCGGATTTTATCGCCCTTATTGGGCGGATAAGGCAGCCGATGGGCGAGGAACAATAAATGCATTCGTGATTAACCGAGACCGCGAACAATCGAGGGGCCAAGGCGATTGACCACTGATCGAGGCAAGCGCCGCCAAAGGGCGATCAACCTGCGGTATTTCGGGTTGAGCGGATTATTGTCAGGAATTGTTGCCCCCGAAGCAAGGGCAAATTGATAGGATAGAGGCTCAGGAGCAAAGCCCCAGTTTTTTTTGAAAGCGAAAGCGCCCGTGCCTGCCTTGCTGCGACCGAAATCGAATTGCGACAAGCCCTTGCTAATCGCGTGGCGCATCAAGGCCCAGTACATGAAATCATGGCCACCGAGATGTCGCGCCGCAATCCCTCCCCCCGCGTAATAAGGGATAATTTCGCTTCGAAATTGAAATGATAAAACCGCACAAATTGGCAGATTATCATGATTGACCGTTAACACCTCGACATCCTTACCGAATTGGTTGAGCAGTGCCTTGACATAGCGACGCGAAAAAACCGGCGTGCCGAGATGATGCAGACTTTCTGCATAGAGGGCATAAAAAGGCTCAACGGTATGCTCAATTCGACTGGTTAAACCATGCTCAATCGCTTTGCGTACGACCGCGCGCTGTTTGCGGGCAATCAGATTGAGCGCGTCCTCCTCGCGCAGTGGCAGCGCCTTGCGGAAGGTGAAATAGAGCGGTTCGGGGATGGTGAACTGGTTGGGATCAAGGCCAAGCGGGGTGCGGGATCGAAATTCGCAAACCGGCACCCCCCGTTCGCGTTGGAGAGTGAGCGCGGCTTCCGCCAAGCCTTGGAGGGTGGCGGCGTCCGTGGCGATGGGTCCGCCATAAACGGCAAACGGTAGTGAGACCAAGGAATGACCGAACAGCAGCGTTTTCACCTCGGCGAGGGGTAGGATGCCGCAAATCTGGCGATCGCGTTCGGCGAGCAGAAAAAATGGCCGATGACCAAAACCAGTCGCCAGAATGTTAGACCAGCCGAACCGGTGAAAGAACGTGCTGTCGGGATGGTTCATGACGAACTCATCCCAAGCGGCTGCATCATCGGGCGAAGCACTGCGATAATGGAGAGTCATTTCAGAGCGGGCTGATTTGGCCGAGCTGATCGGCGAATACCCGATCCATTCGATCCCAGGTGAAATCGGTCAGCAGGCGATTAAAGCGCGGTTTCATGCGGTGCAAATTGACCCGGTGGCGGAATCGCGCGGTGAGACGCGCACCTGGAACCGGCGGCTGCGCGGGGTCGAGCTCCCAGGGATGGGTGTAGAAAATCGCTTGAGTTTGTTCGCCCCGATGCAGGGCGCGCACCGCCGCGCGGTAAGCGGCATACGGCAGCAGGCGAAAATAACCCCCACCCGCGCAAGGCCAATTGCGCCCGAAGCGCTGGATGGTGGTGAGCGGAAACTCCCACAGCGTTAGGCCCGGCGGTTGGAAGGGTGTGCGAGCACCCTTGGGCGTGCCGTACAAATCATGGCGCACCGGAAACAGGCTGGAGCTGTAGCGATGGCCGGTTTCGTGCAAAATATCCCACGCCCACGGCACATGCGGCCCAATGGAGAAGGTAGGGGCACGATAGCCAATCACTGGCACACCGCTGATATCTTGCAGGAGCATGCGCGCCCGGATCAAATCAGCCCGAAATGCCACGGGGCCGATTTGGTCAACCAATTGATGAAAATATCCGTGGCTGGCCAACTCATGACCGGCGGCAACGATGCGCCGGATCAGGGCCTTGTGTCGTTCAGCGATCCAGCCCAGGGTAAAAAATGTCGCGCATTGATTACGCGCGGCGAGCGCATCGAGTAGCCAGGCAGTGCTGGCTTCGACGCGGCGTGGCCAGCGTTCCCAATCATCGCGCGAAATCACATCGGCAAAGGCCTGGACTTGGAAATAATCCTCGACATCAATGGTCATCGCCCCGGTGATCGATCCCACCATCGCCCCTGAGTTGCTCATCAAAATAAGTCCGTTGAACTCAGTATGGCCTCGTCTTGCGTGGGGCGATCTGACGAGGGCTTATTTCGGTCTGCCGAGGGTAGGCCAGTCGTAAGATCGCGTTCCAGCTCTTCGGCGATTTGCCGCGCGGTTGCCCCACTAATATGCTGATCGCCCTCGACCGCAGCATTGAATAGTAACCGACCACATAGCCGGTTTACCCGGCGTGGCACCCCGTTAGTTGCTTGGAAAATCACCGCAAACGAATCAGGATCGAATAAATCGATCCGGTCACAGCCACCGGCAGCAAGACGATACAGAATATAAGGCTCAATTTCAGCAGCGGCGAGCGGGTTCAAATGATATGAGGCTAAAACTCGCTGACGAAGTTGGTCCAGATTGGGACTCGCGAGCGTGCGGCGAAATTCTGGTTGGCCCAGCAAAATCACCTGCACCAACGGGCGCGATCGATCCGCCAAGTTAGAGAGTAATCGTAAAGCTTCAAGCGTGGGAACCGGCAATGCCTGCGCTTCATCGATCACGATGATCGAATGCCGACCGGCGGCCAAATTGCTCCGCCAACGGTCACGCAACTGCACCAGGCATTCCGCTTCGTCGATCCCGCGCGCGATGCCAAACTCCGCACCAATCAGACGGAGTAAATTGGCGCTATTCACCGCTGAAGTCGTGATCACGGCGGATTTGTAGGCGGTCGGATTAATGCGTGCCAGCATCCGCTCCATGAGCGTGGTTTTGCCCGCACCAACCTCGCCGGTGATCACCACAAACCCATCGCCCTGGGCGAGGCCAAACAGCAAATGCGCCATGGCGCGGTTATGCTCGGCGCTGCGGAAAAAAAACCGCTCGTCCGGGGTTAATCGGAACGGCATTTCGCGTAAATTGAAATAATCGAGAAGCGGATCCATGGTCAAAAAACCTTTTGAACGCCGAAGGTGATACTGGTTTGAACGCCATCACCACCAGCGATGCCCGACGAATTATTGAAACCGCTCAGCACTGTATTGGTAACCGCAAGCTGAACGTCGAAGGCAATATCATGCGTGGTACGGTACTGCCCGGTCAGCGCGCCCGCAAAAATTGGTCCCTGATGGCCATTCGATACCGCTCTGGCGAGTGGACTATTGATGGTGCTGTAATCGAAATAAGCCGCAATCGACGCGTTGCGTGTTAGTTGGTGGGAAAAATTGGCTGACGCCGATAGGCCTTTTTGCGAAAAGCCCCTCGTGCCCGGTGCGTTAGCAACCAAGGTTTCATCGGTGCGCATAAAATTCAGTGAAAGCGCATTGCGTGACCATTGCGTGTTAGTCGCGATCGAGAACTGGCGATCACGAAACAGGCCGGACTGGACGCTGAAACTATTATTGGTAAGCAGGACCGGCAACTGCCCGGTACCCCCCACGACCTGCCCGCCGAAATTGATGGTGCTGCCGGCAAGATTGGCGGCCACCGATTGAGCTTGGGTTGTCAGCGTCTCGACATAGTTCACCGCCAGGCTGGTGCGCGCGGTGAGTTGCAGTGTCGCGCGCAGATATGGCGCATTGAAACCATAGCGATGGCGGTAAGCAAGAATGATTTCAACCCGGCGGCGTGGATGAAGCTGCACGCCAACGCTCCAGATCGCATCGCTGATATGGACGGGCGGAATACCCCGATAGCGTAAATCCTCGTAGCCACCAGAAACAATGAATAAATCGCGCGGGCGAAATGCGTAGCGAATTTGGTCTTCTGCGCGGATTTGGCTTGATCCGTTCAGAACACCGGTGCCGGTATCGTGCGCGGCGTTAACTTGCACCCGATCATCGATATTCGCGACTAACGGAACCGTGGTGAAGCGCAGACGCCCGGACTGGCTGAACACATCGGTTGGTACAAAATAATCATGCTGATGCCCTGTTATCGCGGCACTTCGGCCACTCTGACTGGTATATTGGGCGGCCAATACCAAATTAATTGTGCCGAGGCCGATTAATCTTTGTTGATAGGTTGGGCTAATCAGATAGCTTTGCGTGGTGGTGCGTGCATTCGGACTGATCGCCGCCGAACCACCGGGCGTGAATCCGCCAGCCGTGGCCTGTTGGGTGAGATAGGCGCTGGCATTGAGTTTTAGCCGTCCGGGGATCAAGTTGGTGGAAAAACTGCCGTCCAGCGATTGGCTAATGCCAGAATCCCCCCGTTCGCGCGCATAAAAATCGAAGCTTGGTTGGTAACTGAAGTTGATCCGCCCAATCGGCGCCACGCCGATTACCCTTATGCCCGGTGTAAGTCTGGTGATAAATTCGCTGTTAATGCCCAGATATTTTGGAAATCCACCAATGACCACTTGTTCTGATGCAGCGATCGATGGGATTACTTGGATACCTGGCGGCAAGGAGGGAAGGTTACGCGTTCCGGCGAGGGAGGCAAACGGGTCAGGCAGCGCACCAAGCCGCACCGCGCTGCCAAATGGAGCGGCGCCGGTTAAAGCAGATTGCGGCAGATTGAGCGACGAAGCGGACCCGCCGAACCCTGTATTATTGGTTGATTGCGCGAGAGCCCGCCCGCCGACCGCTGTTAGCACCGGGGCGCACAGTATGATCACCCCGAGCGTGCGCGCGGTGGAATTTGATGTCTCGATCATTGTTTACCCTTTGGCGAAAAAATCGCCGCGCCGACGTTTCGGTGCGCGATTGAGCAACAGACTAAGCTGCGGGCATGAATCCAACAGATCGAGTGACTGTTCGATATCGGCATGTCGGGTCTGACCGGCTTCAACCACGAGCACCACTTGCCCGGCGATGACCGAGAGTTCCGTTGGATCACTGGTCGTGAGGCAAGCCGGCGCATCAACTACGATTATTGCATCATCAAAACTGTTGACCACTTGTGCAATCAGCTGGCAAATCGAACGTTCAGCCGCGAGGCGGCTACGGGCGTCAATGTTGGCAGAGCCGCCAACGGGAATAAAAATCAGTCGCTCGATATCGGTGCCCACCGGAATTGTGCGGGCCAGTTGCCGAGGTGACGGCACCGACGACTGACTTGAAGGCTGGCCAGGGGGTTGGCCAATGGGTTGGCCAAACTCAAGCAACCCTGGAGCGTTCGCGAGGTTGAATCGCGCAGTCAATGAGGCATGGCCGATATCGGCATCAATCAGCACCACGTCGCGATTACTCCCTTCGGCCAGTAACCCGGCAAGATTGAGGGCCGCGAAGCTTTTGCCTTCGCCCTGGCGCGCGCTGGTGACCAACACAATATTTTGGTGGCGTGATCGGTCATCATCGCTCGGCGGTCGCTTCAACATTTCGAGAACATGATGCCGGGCAATTCGAAATTCTTCACTAACATGGCTGCGACGGCGCAAGGCGACCATGCCGGTTTCCTCCAATAATCCATGCGACAACCCCGATGAGCGCGCCAGTGTCGGCGCGCTTGGTTGGACAGGATCCGGTTCGGCACGCAATGTTGTCGCGTGTCCTGTGGGCGGTAGCGGAACCTTGGTGGGATTGGCGGCCAACAATACGGGCATCCCATCTGCGTTCAGCCCGGCGCCTAGACGCTCGATCAAGCGCGGTGTGCTGCTTGCGGGGCGTTCATCCAAAGTCATCTCAGGGTGCCAATCATGAAGGTTGCAATGAAGAGTGCGCCGAACAAACCAAGCAGCAATGCGCCGCTCATACCAACACGTATTGCGGGGGCAGAATTGCGCGTGGTTGATGCGACATCAGAAATATGGCCGATCACCGGCAGGCCGAAGGAACGTAAATCGGCTTCCGATTGCACCCGACCTTCAAGCTCACCGAGGATTGTCGCGACCCCAAGACCGGCAACGATGCCGATGATCAGAACAATAATCAGCAGAAGCCGACGGTTGGGGCCGATCGGTATTTTGGGTTGCAGCGGTGGGTTGATGACCTGCAACTGCACCTGATTAGCATCGATGTTAGCGGCAGCCCCGATGCGCATCGCCTCACGCCGACTGATCAGATTCTGATATTCTTTTTGCAGGACCGCGTAATTGCGATTGAGATTGATGAAACGTGCCTCAATGCCGGGCTGCGAGCGTGCTAATTTTGTTAATTTGACATTTTCCGCGCGCGCCCGCGCTTGCTGGCGGGTCAATGTCAAAATCGCGGTCTGGGATTGCAAAAGCTTCAGGTGCAATGTTTCATAAACCGGATTGGCAACGGGCAGCGAATAGGATGACCCCCCCCCGCCGCCGGATGTGCGCTCAAGCGTTTGCACTTGGCGTTGTGCGGCCTGCACGCCTGGATAATTATTAGTATATTGTTCACGCAATTGAGCCAGACGCGCTTGCGCCTCGGCGAGTGCAGGACCGCCGCCTCCCCCGCTTGAATAGCCCGAAAGCAGCGGTTTAGTTTTCGCCAGTTCAGCTTTGAGCAACGCCTTTTCAGCCATGACATCGTGCAGTTCGGTCTCGAGTTTCCGCACCCGGACATTCGACGCCTGAACCGCAGAAACGCCATTCACCGCAGGTAGCAGTTCCAGATATTTTGCTTGAAAGGCGGCGCGGCGCGCTTCGAGCGCTTTGAGCTGATCATGGAAGTAAGTAATTTGCGATTGCAGAAACTTGGCGGCGTTATCAATATCGCCCTGATTATGGGTCGATGTGCGTTCGACATAAATATTGACCAGACCTTCAATAATGTTATAGGCGCGATGTGCGTTGTGGCCGACATAGCGAATGGTGAACAAATTTCGGCTTTGCGGATCAACCGTCACCCGCGCTTGGAGCGAACGGACCAAGGCTTCGCGATAACCCGGGCCGCCCGCACCCAGACCTTCCCTGGCAATGAGCTGGCGCAAATTGGGGGGGCTCAGCAAGGTTTCACGCAGCAGGTTGAATTCCTGTTGGGAGTTGCCGTTGATCGCGATGCCGCGCAAGAGGGGGGTCAACACCGGATCAGCAGCGACGTAAAGCTGAGAACTGACTTCAAAAGTCGCTGGAACGAGCATGGCAAATGTCCAGCCGAGGGCGCAAATCAACCAGGTTGTTGCGATGGCATACCAGCGCTTGCGCCAGGCGGCGGCGAGCAGACGGAAAGCGGTGTTAATGAGCGGTTCCATCAAGCCTCAGAACAGGCTGCGCGGGATGACCACGATGTCTCCCGGTCGCAAAGTGATGTTTTGATGCAAATCACCATCATTCAATAAGGCGCCGATTGCCACAGGGATTTTGGTCGGATGGCCATGGATGCGCCGGATGATAAAGGCGCTATTCGCCGCACCAAAGCGCGGCACGCCGCCGATTTGGGTCATCAAATCAAGCACCGTCATACCGTTCACATAGGGGATCATTTGCGGTTTGCCCGCGCCGATCACCCGAATATGGCTTCCTAACGCACCGTGAAAACTTTTGACAATCACCGTGACATTGGGGTTCTTCACATAATTTTTGAGCCGGAGGGCAATTTCATTTTGGAGTTGCAGCGGTGTTTTTCCTGCGGCCCGGATATTTTGCACCAGCGGGATCGAAAAACGACCGTCAGGACGGACCGGCACCGATTGTTCCGATAGGGAGGGCGAGCCATACACAAACACACTAAGCAGATCTCCCGGACCGATCCGGTAGGTCGGGTTGGGCGCCGGGGCGGTGGTCGAATGTGGCGGCAGCGGCGGCGAGCAGCTTGATAATCCAAGGCCAAGGAACGTCAAAATTAGTAAAACCACCCCCCCTTTTCGAGGTAAACGCAAAAAGGAACGATCCGCAATCATGGCCTTGTATTCTCCTGGCAGGTCGACGGCGCGGCGCGATGCATTGGTCTATTTATTTAGAAACAGCGTGGCCGATCATTGGCGTTACGTAGAGGGTTACTCATGGCGAACACCTTGTTGGTGTATTACGTTCCCGATACGTCGATGATTTTACGCATTAAAAATAGGAGAAAGATCAGTAAGACCAAGCCGATTATTGAATAGGTTGGCTATCGGCTTAGACGTAGTCGTAACTAAAAATTACTTCGTTGTGAAGTGATCAATCGAAACCTAACCAAATATTATTACAACGCCGAGTAGAATATGCTCATATGCGCATCGCCAGTGATTGATCGCACCACACAAAATGAGCGGACACCGGGGCACTTCATGTGTTTATTATTTTGGAATCGCACTAAAAAATCTTGGCAACCGATTGCAGTTCACCCGCTGAAAATTACTTCATCGTAATGTTATTGGGGCTGTACAACGCCGCTTGCAACGCCTGCCAACTCGCCGCGTCGGGGGCAACCATGATTCCGCCCTCAACCGCGTTCGGCCGCCACGCCGCACCACCGGGGTGACGCACCACCCCGCCCGCCTCCGCCGCGATCAGCCCACCCGCCGCATGGTCCCAGGGCAAGGTGCGGCGCGACAAGGTGGCGTGAATCGCCCCCATGGCGATCGCCCGATAGGTGTGGGCCGCGCAGCGGAAATTGGGGATCTGGCCAAGAGCAGGCAGGCCGCTAAGCACCAGCGCGCGTTCAGGATCGCGCATATACTGCCAAGAAACTGCGGCGATCATGCTGTGTAACGGTGCTGGCGGCGCCACAGCCAAGCGGGTTCGCTCGCCCCCACGCCACAGCCAGGCCCCACCACCTTGCCAGGCGAGCACGGTGTCATCACGGATCGGATCATAAATCAGCCCAGCATACACCTGATTTTGTTGAACCAACGCAATCATCATCCCAAACAAAGGCAAGCCCGCCACATAATTTTGGGTGCCGTCGATGGGATCAATGACAAATATTGGCCTGTCGGTATCGAGGGCCGCGAGCAGAGTTGGATCAGCGGCGACGCTTTCCTCACCCATCGCGGCGACGCCGGGGAGCAAAGCCGCCAACCCCTCGATCAAAGCAGCCTCGGCGCGCCGGTCAGCATCGGTTACCGGGTCGAGTGGGCCGGATTTAGTGTGGATTTCACCGGGCGGCAGCTGAGCAAATCCCGGCAGCACGTGCCGGCGCGCGACCATGCGCATCAGCGCCTCAATCGCCGCAAAATCTGCCGCATCCAACATGGATTGGTTAATCGTGTTCGAAACGCGCGCGATTTTCGGCGCTGATGCGCACCGTGACATCAATGCGATCATCGTGATCGTGGCGTTGGGTGATTTCCCCATGACGATACAAATAAGCCAAGCGCGCCCCATCCTCGGCGGGAATTTGATACTGCACCAGGTTCAGCCCGTCCGCTAAGCGCGCATCAATCGCTGTGCGCAAGTCGGCGAGCCCCGCACCGGTGAGAGCCGAGACCGCCAGCGCGTCAGGCATCGGCCCCTCGGCGTCGAGCAGATCGATTTTATTGAGCACATCAAGGCTGCGCGCGCGCCAATCCTGATCAATCATCCCGCCCGCGGCCATGCCATCCAGCACCGCGAGCACGTCGTGATATTGCGCTCCGCTATCGGGATGTGCGGCGTCGCGCACATGCAAAATCAGGTCGGCACCCGCGACTTCTTCGAGGGTGGCACGGAATGCGGCGACGAGTTCAGTCGGCAGTTCCGAGATAAAACCCACCGTATCCGACAGGATCGCCCGTCGGCCCGAAGGTAAATCGATCACCCGCATGGTTGGGTCGAGTGTGGCGAAAAGCTGATCCTGCGCCTGAACCGCAGCACCGGTGAGGGCGTTAAACAAGGTCGATTTTCCGGCATTGGTGTAGCCAACCAGGGCCACCACCGGAAACGGCACCCGCTTGCGCGCCGCGCGGTGCAGTCCCCGGGTGCGCCGCACATCATCGAGTTCGCGCTTGAGGCGGACAATGCGATCAGTGATCAGGCGGCGATCTGCCTCGATCTGGGTTTCACCGGGGCCACCCAAAAACCCGAAACCGCCGCGTTGACGCTCCAAATGGGTCCAGGAGCGCACCAGGCGCGACCGTTGATACGCTAAATGCGCCAGTTCAACCTGCAGCACCCCTTCGGCGGTGCGCGCACGGGCGCCGAAAATATCAAGAATCAGGCCGGTGCGATCAATCACCTTACAGGCGAATGAACGCTCCAAATTACGCTGCTGCACCGGGCTGAGGGCGGCATCGACAATGGCGACATCAATTTCGGCATCACGCAAGGCTTGCGCGATCTCAAGCACCTGTCCGCTGCCGAA
>JAJZEG010000192.1 GCA_021828605.1 Pseudomonadota bacterium
ACATTTGGGGTTGAGTTACCCCTCGCGGCGATGTTTGAAACCACCAATATCGCGGGGCTGGCCGGGTTGATTGACCGGGCAGAATCCGGACGCGAACCGATCACCCGGCGGCTGCGTCCGGCACGCATACCTTTATCCGCCGCGCAATCGCGGATTTGGACCCTGTGCCAACTGACCGGTGCTACGGGTGCGTTTAATTTGACCTTGGGTTTACGGATGCGCGGCAGGTTGGATCATGCGGTCCTGCAAGCGGCGGCGCAAGATTTGCTCGAACGTCATGAGATATTGCGCACGTTGATCGTCCCGGGATCGGGCGACGTCGAGGCGAGCCAGCGGATATTGGCGCCAGATGCGGCAAGTTTGCCGATCATTATCGAGCCCCTCAGGGCCGATGACATTTCGGTTCGCCTGAATGAGGTGGCGCAGCGCGGGTTCGATCTGACCACCGAATTGCCGCTCCGACTGAGGCTGTGGGAAATTGAACCAGCCGATCATGTGTTGTTGATCCTGGTTCATCACATTGCCGCCGACGGCGCGTCGCTCAGCGCCTGTGCGCGGGATCTGGGCGAGGCCTATGCCGCGCGGCTTGCCGGGCAGTCACCCGACTGGCCGATCTTGGCGGTGCAATATGCTGATTTTGCTCTATGGCAGCGTGATCAACATGCCAGCTTGACGCGCGATTTGCAGTTTTGGACCAAGGCGTTGTCCGGATTGCCCGAGACGATCAAACTGCCGGTTGATCGTCCATTTCCGCCAGTTGCCGGACATCGTGGCGCGGTTGTCCCGGTCAGGATCGACGCGGCGTTGCATACCCGCCTGGTGCGCCTCGCACGAGCGGAAACGGCCAGCCTGTTCATGGTATTGCAAGCGGGTTTCGCGGCCTTGCTCAGTCGGCTGGGCAGTGGCGATGATATTGCCATTGGCTCGCCGGTCGCCGGGCGCCATGATGCCGCGCTGGACCCGCTAATCGGCTGCTTTATCAATATGCTCACACTGCGTGCGGATGTTGCGGGCAATCCGAGTTTTGCCGAGCTGATCGGTCGAGTACGGTCATTTAATTTGGGTGCGTATGCGCATCAGGATGCCCCGTTCGAGCGGATCGTCGAGACGCTGAACCCCAAGCGCAACGCTTCCCGGCATCCGCTGTTTCAAGTCGTATTGAGCTTTCAAAATCTGCTCGATCAGCAGCTGGATTTGCCCGGTCTTACCGTAACGCCCGAACCCGTGATTTTGGAGGCTGCGCGGTTCGATTTGACCTTGATTTTGAGCGAAACGCGTGGATCGGGTGGCGTGGCGAACGGGATTGTTGGTGGGCTGGAGTATCGATGCGACGTGTTCGACCAAGCCACGATTGAACAATTCGCAGCCCGGCTGGTCCAGCTCCTTGATCAGGCGAGTGCTCATCCGCAAACGCCGCTTGCTGACCTGGATATGATGCAATCGGATGAAGCAGCGATGTTGCTCGATGATTGGGGGCAAGGCTAATGGGTGCAACCCTAACCGGGCTGACCTTGCCGGAAATGTTGGTCCGTGCAGCAAGGATTAACCCGGATGCACCTGCCCTTATCACCGCCGAACGCGTAATTTCCTACGCCGGTTTGTTACGCACGGCCAAGGCCGGCGCGATTGAGTTGACCGAACGCGGCGTCCGCGCCAGCGATATCGTTGGCATAAGTTTGCCGCGCGGGGTCGGATTTTTGCAGGCTTGCTTGGCGGTCGGGTTTGCCGGTGCGATTTTTTTACCCCTAGACCCGGCTGTGCCGTTGGCGCGGCGTGAGCGCATGGTTGCGGACGTGCGCCCGAAATTGGTCCTTGATCAACCGCTCCCGGATGCGCCGATATCTGGATCACTGATCGCTGATCCGATCAGTCCGGTGAGCCATCCGGCGCTGGATAGTGCCGCGCCGGCTTATATATTTTTTACCTCCGGCAGCACCGGCACGCCCAAGGGTGTGGTCGTGCCGCATGCCGGGCTCGGCGCGTTAGCCGATACGCTGCATGAACGCCTGATGATCACGCCCGATGCACGGGTTTTGCAGGCGGCGGCGCCGAGTTTTGATGCGTTCGTGTTAGAAATTCTGATGGCGCTGACCAGCGGGGCCGCGCTGGTGGTGCCTGATGAGACGGTGTTAACCGGCGCTGCACTGGCAAACGCACTTGCTTCGCACCAGGTCACGCATGCATTGATCGTCCCGTCGGTGCTCGCGACCTTGGCACCCGGCGATGTGGCAAATTTACGCGTGCTCGTGGTTGGTGGCGAAGCCTGTTCACCGGATCTGGTCGCGCGGTTTGCGCCGGGTCGATTAATGGTCAACGCTTATGGGCCGACCGAAACCAGTATTTGTGTGAGCATGTCACCGCCGATGGAACCGGGCGGAGCGGTGACAATTGGCGGCCCGACCAAAGGTGTGCGGCTATTGGTGTTGGATGCGAAGCTACGCCCCTGCCCGGTTGGCATCGTGGGCGAGCTATATGTCGGTGGCCCGGCTTTGGCTTTAGGCTATTTGAACCGGCCAGGATTGACCGCTGAGCGTTTTATCGCTGACCCTCACGCCAAAACACCGGGCGCACGGCTCTATCGGACCGGTGATTTGGTGCGCTGGCGCGCCGATCGGCGCTTGGATTATGTAGGTCGTGCGGATGGGCAAATTAAAATTCGCGGACAGCGGATCGAGATCGGCGAAATCGAGGCGGCATTGACTTCATTGGCTGGCGTGAATGCCGCCGCCGCCGCCGTGCATGGGGAAGGCGAAGCCGCCCGGCTGATCGGCTATGCGGTTGGCCCGGACTTGACCGGCGATCTTCGTGCATTGCGCACTCAGCTGGCCGCCCAGCTTCCACCGGCGATGGTGCCTCATGAAATCATTCGGCTCGATCAGCTTCCCTTGGGCGTATCAGGCAAGTTGGATCGGCGCGCCCTCCCTGCCCCGGTCATGCGGCATGACGAAACGACGCCGATTGCTCCGCCAGCGAATGCCACCGAACAGGCCGTCCTTAGCTTGTTTGCCGAGGCGTTGGGCACCGATCAACCCATTGATTGTGCGACAAGTTTTTTTGATTTGGGTGGCACCTCGTTGCAAGCGATTACCCTGGGAACCCGCGTGCGTGAGCGGTTTGATCCGGAATTTCCGTTAGCAGGCCTGTATCAAGCTCAAACGGTGCAGGCGCTCGCTTTATTGCTAGACAATGCAGCCCCGCATGAAGGTCCGCCCGATTTGGCTGCTGACCTTGCTGGTTATGTCGCACGACTGCCTGACTATATTGGCCATGGCCCCCAGATGGTTGCACGAAATATCCTGCTGACCGGGGCCACAGGTTTTGTCGGCTCTTGGTTGCTCGCAATTTTGCTCCAGGAAACGGATGCGCGCGTGCATTGCTTGATTCGCGGCGATGTCGGGCGGCTTCGGGCAGCACTCGCGGCCATTGGTCAAGCTGATTTATTCGACCCAGCGCGGATTGTGACCGTTACCGGTGATATTGCCAAGCCTGATCTTGGCCTTACCACGGATGGTTTGAGCACGTTGCAAGAGCAGATCGACCAGGTCGTGCATTGTGGTGCCTTGGTCGATTTTCTGGCGCCGTATCGCGCGTTGAAAGCTGCCAATATCGACAGTGTATTGACGTTGATGCGCTTCGCCGCGTCAGGCAAGCCGGTGCATTTTATTTCGACCCTTGGCATTTTTGCGAGCGGCGGGCCGCACCAGGAGGACCAGCCGGTTAGCGATGGTGAGTCGTTGATTGGCGGCTATCAACAATCAAAATTTGTTGCTGACGGGCTTGCTTTTGCGGCGATTGAGCAAGGCTTGCCGGTGTCGATTTATCGGCTCGGCGCGGTCACCGGCGACACGATGTCCGCCGCCTGCCACGAGACCGATATGCTGTGGCGCTGCGGTGCTTTGGCGGCGCGGATTGGTGCGCTGCCCCGTCTGCCATTACGGATCAATATGACCCCGGTCGATCGTGTGGCTCGCGCAACGGTTCGGCTGGTCAACATGGTCGATCCCGGACAGATTTATCATTTGATCGCCGAGGCCACACCCCAAATGTCCGATATTCAGGGTGCGTTCGCCGCGTTAGGCAAGCCGATGGAGCTTATTGAGCCGCTGGCGTGGCTCGCGCGGGCGCAGGAACATGCAACCGCGCAGGATGCCGCCGTGTTTGCCGTGCTGGACGCGCACCGATCCTACGGCGCTGCGCCGATCATTGATGGGCGGGCGACGATTACCCAGCTACAGGCGGTTGGTGCTCCCATCGCACCCATTAACACAGCACTGCTCATCCGTTATTTCGCGCCGTTCGCCGGCGGTGACACCCACCGATCAATCAGTGAGGAGGCGGCCTGATGGCGCGTTATTTGTTAGCAGCGTCAGCTCTGCCCGGGCATGTTGATCCAATTGTTGCGATCGCGCGCGGATTGGTCACATTAGGGCATGGGGTGATGGTCCATACCGGGCAGCTCTTTGCCGCCCAGGTTGAGCGCGCCGGGGCAGAATTTGCGCCCATTGATCCGGCGATTGACGTGGATTATCGCGCGCTGGATACGCTGTTTCCCGAACGCGCGGCGTTACCTCCGGGGCCTGCGCAAATGTTATGGGGTGTCCGGCATTTATTTGCCGATGCGATCGAATCGCAGCATGCTAGTCTGCAAAGGCTGATCGCAACATTCAAGCCCGACATTATTTTGACCGAAATGATGTTTATGGGCACCCTGCCGATGCTGCTGAAGCCGCGCGCAGATCGGCCACCGATCATGCATTTGGGTCCGTCGGTGCTCACGCTAGCCTCGCCGGAAACTGGGTTTTTTGGAATGGCCCTGCCCGCTGCGCGCACCTTTGCTCAGCGCCTGCGTAATCGGGCGGTGATCGCTGCGATGGAAAACCAGCTTTTTGCGCCGCTCCAAAATTATATCAACGCAACCTTAGACCGCATGGGTGCGCCCACCCTCCCCTGCTTTGCTGCCGAGGCGGTGATGAGATTGCCCGATCGCTACTTGCAGATCGGCGTACCGAGCATGGAATATGCCCGCTCTAACTTACCGCCCAATTTACGCTTTATCGGCGCCTTACCGCCAACAGGGACCATTACCAGCCAGCCTGATTGGTGGGACGAGATTAGGGTGGCCCGGCAAGCGGGTCGACGCATAGTGTTAGTAACGCAGGGCACGATTGCCAACGATGACCCGATGCAGCTCTGTGGTCCCACGATCAACGCCTTGGCTGGCCCTGACGCGCTGGTCATTGCGATTACCGGCAGCGATCCGGCTGCGTTCCAACCGCATATTCCAGCGGCAACCCTGCAAGCTGTGTTGATCAAATCATTTATTCCGTATGCGCAAATTATGCCGGAGCTTGATTTGTTGATCACCAATGGCGGCTTTGGTGGGGTGACCCTGGCCTTACGCCATGGTGTGCCGATGATCATTGCCGGCGATTCTGAGGAAAAGCCAGAAATTGGCGCGCGGATCGCCCATATCGGCGCGGGCATTAATCTGGCCACGGCCCATCCGACTGCGGCAATGATCGGAGCCGCCGCCGCGATGATTGCCGAGCAGCCGAGTTTTCGGCGGGTTGCGCGCAGTATCGCGGATGATCTGGTCGCCGTCGATACAATCGGTGAAATCGAAGCGGCGCGGCTCGAACTAACCCAGCAGACCGGGTCCGTCCCACGGGCCGCATGAGCATTGGTTATCTTTGGCGCGGTCAAGCCAGCGGATCAATCTCTGGCGCTGAACTTGATGCGTTGTCGGCTCTGCTTGACCCGTCTGAGCATACACACATTGCGCGATTACGCTCCCGCGTTGGGCAAATTGATGCGATCATCGCCCACGGGTTACGGCGCCGACTGCTCGCCGAATTGACCGGTGCGCCTGCCAATAGTTTCCGCTTCACCCAAACAACCCCGTTCGCTAAGCCGCGCTTGCAGGGATGTCCCGATATCGATGTTAGCCTGACGCATTGTGAAGGGTTCGCCGCCGCTGCGGTAACCGCACAGGGGCGGGTTGGCATTGACGCCGAAAGACGAGGGCGTGACCTGCCCGATGCGGTGTTCAGCATGATTGCAACACCGCATGAGCGCGCCATGGCCGATGATCCGCTTGGGTTATGGACTTTGAAAGAGGCCTTAGCCAAAGCGGAAGGATCGGGCTTTGCTCTGGATTTTCAGAGTATCGAGACTGATCCGGCGACGCCGCGTCTCTGTGCGGCGCCGGCAAGTTTTGGCGCTACGGCGGACTGGCGTTTACGGCGTCATATTCAGGACGGATTTACCGTGGCTATTGCGTTTGCCGCTCGCTGAACCAGCCAGCGGTTTTTTGGGCGAAATCAGCCCATCCTGGTAGCGCCAGACTCGCCGCTTGGGTCCACAAATCTTGCGCGATTTGATCGTCACACACCGCCTCGACCGCTGCTTCAATTGTTGCAGGGTTAAGCAATGTCAGGCGAATGTGACCGGCTTGCGGCAGAGACCGGATCGATGGCACCTGATCGCTGACAATCACCGGAATGCCTGCGCCCAGACTTTCCAAAGGTGGCAACCCGTACCCCTCAATTTCGGACATATAAAGCGTCGCCCGCGCACCGCGCAATAAACTGCGCAGCGCTTCATCGGTGGCGTCGCGATGCCAGGTGAAGTGCGGATGATCGGCAATCGCCTCAAGCGCGCTCAGATCGACCCGCGGAAACGCGCTACCCACCAAAATTAGGCGCGCATGACTGCCGCGTTGCCACAGTCGTTGAAACGCGGCGATGATCAAAGCCTGGTTTTTCCGACCATCGATCGAGCCGATACAGACAAAATCATTGCGGCTGGTGGTAAAAATTTGCCGCTCCAATCCGAGCCCGTCAGCACCAAGCGGTAAAACCGGGCCGGGACACTCATCGGTGCGGCGGATGCGACCCGCGAATTCAGCACGGGTTCGCTCACTGATAAAAGCGAGATGCGTCGCGTCGCGCAGCAGCCGCAAATACGGCATGAACGAGGCGGTTTGGCGCACGCCAATCTGTGCCGGATAAAGATAGGGGATCAGATCATAGACCACAAACCCGACCTGCTCGGGCGGCAGTGCGCGGTAAAACCGGCAGCGTGCGGCATCATAAAATACTTCCGGAACCAGAATGCGCGAGGCTGCATTGAGTGCTAAAGTCGCGCTTGGCCCTAACGCGGCACTATCCATGGTCGCCGTCGGATTGAGCAGAATCGCACGCGCCGCATCGGGCAGCTGCAACATGCCGCGTGCGGGATCGAGCGTGACCAGGGTGAGCGGGATATCGCTCGGCCAATGGCGGATCAAGGCGCGCACCACCCGTTGGATGCCGGTATTGATCGGATTTTGCACCAATTCCGTGATATCGAGCAGGATCATCCGAAACCAAGCCCGTTCAGCAAATCGCGACAATAACGGGTGAAATTGCGCTGCGCGAAATCGCGATTGCGCGCGGCGATCGGGCGCGGGCGACGCGCGGCGCGCTCAAGGACGTCGATCATCGCTTCGGCCAAAAGCGGCGCACTCAGTGCATCAGGAATGGTCGTGACATAATCGGGCGCCTTGATCGCATTCGCCAGATCGGCATTGGCGATGCTCGGCACCGCTGCGGCAATGCAATCGATCAAGGCACCCGACAGCGCGCCAAAACCATAGACGCGCAATTGCACGGCGATGTCACAGGCAATCAACCAATCGCGATAGAGGGCTTGGTTGTCGCGATCGGCAATAATGGTTACATCAATCCCGGCCTCCTGCGCGATTTGATCAATCATCGCGCTGACCGCCGGGTTGGTTTGGCCCACTAACACCAACCGCGCGCGCACCCCCCAATGATGGAGCAGTTCCGTCGCCCAGATCAGCTCGCCGGGAGCACGATCGGCACTGATGGTGCCGAAACTCGCAATGATCAGCGTATCCGGATCAATCCCGAGCTTCGCGCGCACGCGGGCACGGGCTGGCTCACTCAGTTCGGCGGGGGTAAAGTGGCGATAGGGCGGAAACGGCAGCACAATTGGCCGGTGATGATAGAGCTGCTCGATTAAGTTAGCGGTCATTGCAGAATGTACAAAAAGCGGGCGCGACGCGGCGGCGATCTCGCCGAGGAACAATACCGGCAATTCACCAGGATTGGAGAGCCAATGCTCGATTTCCACGGGCGCCACCGCACGTCCGGTTTCGGCACTCGCCTGCGCACAGGCCCGCGTCATGCCGAAATTATGCACGTAAAAATCAACCATCCGCGCGTCATGCGCCACGCAGGCGGCACCATGCTGGCACAGCAAGTCGAACTCGGCGTGATGAAACTGCGCATTGCCGACAACATCAATCACGGCGTCAAACTTTCCCGACACGTGAGCAAAGCGACCGGGCCTACCAGCATAACGCACGCCGGGGATCACAGCCGGGCTTGGCGTGTTGGTGAACAGCGAGACATCCGCGAGCGGGGCAAGCGCGTGCAACGTTTGCGCGGAAAATTCCGCACAGCCTGACGCTGTGGGCGGCATGGGCGACAGGAACGCGATGCGGGGGCGCTGGTTGCGCGCAATAGCGGGGCTCCCAATCGCAAGTCGGCCCAGCGCGCTGGGCCGGGTGATCAGGCTGGCAATCGCGTTCCAAGCGCGACGATTGACCTGCTCATTGGTAAATTGTGGCCAAATCGCCGCGTTGGATACGACCATCGCCGCGCGCTGATGCGGATGGGCGGCTAAATCCTCGATTTTTTGCCGCAATTCATCGGGGTCGTCCGCGTCAAACCGGCATTGCCGATCACGCATCAATTCGGCATGGGCGCGGCAATCGCTGACCAGCACCGGTATTGCCTGGGCCATCGCTTCGATCACCGGGATCGAGAAGCCTTCACTGCGCGACGGCACCACCACCAGATCGCTCGCACGATACAGGTCTGCGAGGCTGGCATCATCGAGGAAGGGATGAAACGCCAATAAATCCGGATTTCCGCCCGCATCACGCGCTACATCGCGCAACCGCGATTGGGTTTCGGCATGCGCCAGGCCGGTCAGGTCGATGGTCGTCAAATTATGCTGCAAGGCTGCGCTGCTGGCATGGGCGCGCACCACGATTTCCGGGTTTTTGCGCCAATCCTCGCCGCTGGGCACCAAAATTCGCCGCAGCTCGCTGCTGGCGCGCGGTAATGCACCGTTCGGGAGCAGTGCCGGGCGCAACGCCACGCCGGTAACCGCGATCAGGTCAGCACGCGGCGCTGCTATGCGGATTAACTGCGCCCGCGTTGCATCCGAGATGGCCAACAGCCCGTCATAGAGACGCAATGACACCAAACAGGCATGGTAGCGCACCCGCGTCAGCGCGTCGCCCAGATAATGCTGGGGATAATCATGGGGGATAAAATCATAAACCAATGCAAGGCTTGGCACCTGACTATCCGCGAGCAGCCGGGCGACCCAAAGCGGGTCATGGGTCATTGGCGAGGGTTGCAAAAAAACGGCATCAGCGCCCGCACCCTGATAAGCCACCATCCTCGATCCATCGAACAAATGATGATAATGTTCAGCCATGGGCGGTAATGCGGGGTCGCATAAGGCGATAAACCGAAAGCCTGCTTTGATATCAGCGCGCGCGCGGCCACCCGCGATCAGGGCCGCACTGTGAACGCCAATACCGCGCGCGGCAAACGCGGAATCCTGCAAACATCGCGCATCAATAAGGAGGTCACGCACCGGATTGATTATCGCCGCTCGGCGGCCAAGCGTTCGGCCTCAAGCGCCAGCGTTAGCAAAGCCGTCTCGACCAGGCCGATCAATTGATCGGTTTGTGCTTGGGCGGATGCGTGAGCGCACGCTTGATCATGCGCCAGACCGGCATCAAAAGCGTGATTGGTCTGGCGGTCCAAGCGCTCGTTGAGGCGCGCGAGATCATGCCGAATATCGCCCACCAAAAACCAGCGCAGCCGCCAAGCAATCGGTCGCACAATCGGGCGAAGGGGACGGTAGGTAAAAAGTAACAACGCCTTGAGCGGGCTTCGCGTCGGACGTGCGGCGAGAGAAGCATTATTGGATCCGGTGCTGAGCGGCGCTGAAGCCTGCGTGCGCGGCAAACGCAGGTGCCGCAGAAATCGGGCGAGGCCCAAGCTGACCCGCAACGGTCTGGGTGCGTCTGGCCATTCCAGCTGAATGGCCAGACGATCGCGAAATACCTGATGATCGGCCACTGCCTCCGCTAACTGACCCGCCAGGGCGGCGCGTTCGGCGCGGAGCGCTGTGGCGATCACCTCGCTTGCAGCGAAGGCGCGTTGGCTGTCCAACAAATCGCGCTGGAGTGTGGCTAATGCCTGATTATACATCACAAAATGGTCGAGCGCATTGACCGGCAGGGTGAAATGGCGTTGCAAATCGGCACGCTCGACCGGGATATAGAACATATTGATCCCGTCGAAATAGGCGCGCTGATAGCCATAATCGTGCAAAATTGCTTCCCAGGATTGATTGGCCGGCTCGTTGGTCCAAGGGTGGGTGGCCTCGATCAGCAGCACGCTCGGCCGGATCGCACGCCAATCGGTGCTGTTGATAATGGCGGATTCCGCCCCTTCAGCGTCGATTTTGATAAAATCGGGGGTCCGGCCTTCGCCATGGGTTGCGAGAATCCGGGTGAGCGTGTCGCACGCAATCATGCGCTGCGGTGTCGCTCGGGCGTCGGGTGCTGATAGGCGCGACAGACCCGGATCGCTCGGATCATCGATAAAGCCGACCTCTCCGGTGTAATCAGTGACCGCGATTTCAAGATTAATATCCTCGGGGCGGTTGGCCGCAAGGCGCACGAAAATCGGGCCCGGTTCGATGTTAATGCCGCGCCAGCCCCGATCATAAAACGCCTTGGTCACCGAACCGATCTCAGGATCATAGGCGCCGATATCGAGGTAAAACCCATGATTTTGTTGATTAAATACCCGCGCGAGCAGCACATCCTCGAAATTTTGCGCATAAGACACCAAGGGTGCGCCGAGCGGCGATACGCCGCGCGTCCGGTCAAGTGGCGCTGCCAACGCGATCATTCGTCGAGGTCTCCGATCCATAACCATGACCGAGTGTCTGCCCGGAAATCCGACGGATTTCCGATTCGATCCATGTGTGATTTAGCAGACCAAGCGTTAATGCACCACCGGAGATTGAAGGACGGCGTAATTAATGGGTCCGCCCCGGATCACGCGCTTTCGGCTCGGATCATAGATCGCTGATGTTGGGCTGATGCTGGATGGTATCCCGTACGAGATTCGAACTCGTGTTACCGCCGTGAAAGGGCAGTGTCCTAGGCCTCTAGACGAACGGGACGTCGAGCAGTCCAATATGCGGAAATTGCGGCGGCATCAAGCGGGGGTGCGCCCTTTTTGTTTGATGGCTTGCGCCCGGCGTCCAGTGCGGCAGGCATCGGAGCAAAATCGCACCTGATCCCAGTCGCGCGCCCATTTGCGCCGCCAGGAAAACGGGCGACCACAGGCGGCGCAGGTTTTCTGCGGCAAATCAGCTTTGGATGTCACTTGCCTTGGCCCAACGTCAGGCGTCCGGTGATTGCCCCGGTGCGTGGGTTGATCAGGATGATCCGATCCCCGTTGGGCGTGGCCAATTGGACCGCGAGTCGATGATCAATAGCCACCAGTGTTTTGATGCTGCTGCCCGGAGGCACTGGGATCATGATGTGAAAAGCCGGGACGCTGGGTGGTGCTGGAACCGGTCCGGCGATGGGGGACACTGGCCGAGAGCGGGTGGATGCGACATAGGTACGGTGAATGATCACGCCCACCACTACGGCAGTGCCGATGATAATCAGCACGCCCATGCCGATCACCAATGCTTTTAACCCACGGTAACTCTGTGTCTGATCCATCCTCGCCTCTCTTTGATCCAACGCCGTCCGCACCAAACCTGTCAACGCTCCCTGATGCCCTGTTTTTGGCCGAGGCCAGCGAGGTTGGGATGCGGCTTGATCGCTTCATTGCCGCAAGGCTGGGGGTGGTGTCACGCGCGCGGGTCAAACATTTAATCGAAGCGGGCGCCGTGCGTGTCGCCGATCGACCGATTACCGCACCCGCCACCACGGTGCGGCACGGTTTGCTTTATCAGGTGACCATGCCCGAACCCGAACCCGCGACGCCCATCGGCCAATCGATTCCACTCACTCTCTTATATGAGGATAGCGATTTGCTGGTGCTCGATAAGCCTGCCGGGCTTGTGGTGCATCCCGCTCCAGGCAATCAGGATGGCACATTGGTCAATGCGCTGATTGCCCATTGCGGTGCCAGTCTTACCGGGATTGGCGCCGAACGACGGCCGGGCATTGTGCATCGGTTGGATAAAGACACGTCGGGGCTGATGGTGGTGGCGAAAACCGAGATCGCCCACGTCGCTCTGTCCCATGCGTTTGCCGCCCGTGACATTAATCGTGCCTATACCGCGCTGTGCTGGGGCGTGCCGGAGCCCCGCGAAGGCGAGATTGACGGCGCCATTGGGCGCGATCCGCGCGATCGCAAACGGATGGCGGTGGTCACGAGATCGGGTAAGTTGGCCTTGACCCGCTATCGGGTCGAGGAGAGCTTTTCTGCTGGCGCAGCATTGCTGACCTGCCGCTTGGCGACCGGACGCACCCACCAGATTAGGGTGCATCTGGCCGCACGCGGGCATCCGCTGATCGGCGACCCGGTGTACCTGCGGCGCATACCTGCCATGGCGACCCGATTTGACCCGGAGCGCAAGCGCGCGATGCTTGATTTTCCGCGTCAGGCCCTCCACGCGCATCGGCTGGGATTTCGCCATCCATGCTCAGGAATCGACTTATTCTTTGAAACGCCGTTACCGGCTGACATGACAAATTTGCTGGATTTGCTGCGCTGCCATGATCTGTAATCAGGACAACAGAGGTCCAATTTCTTGACAAGGCAGATAACATACCGTAAAACTTTGATCGCAGGTGACGAGGTGCCTGCAGCGTCCTTACCCGCAGATTACTGCCTTTTCAGGGGTTTTCACGGGTTCGTGATATGTCAGGGACGCTGACTGGTGTATAGTCAGTTTTCAATTGGTTGGTTGGAGTTGTCAGTTCGAACTGAGTGCGTCTCGATTTTGAGAGCATATTTAGGTTTGGATTCGGCACAAAACAAATAGACGAAAGGAGCAGCCCGATGGCCTCTGGAGTCGGTTCACTCGCCCCCACCGAGGGCAATATGGCGCGGTATCTGCAAGAGATCCGCAAGTTTCCGATGCTTACCCCCGAAGAGGAGGATCGTTTGGCGCGCGCGTGGCGTGACAAAGAGGATCATCGCGCGGCGCACAAGCTGGTGACCTCGCATTTACGCCTCGTGGCCAAAATTGCCATGGGCTATCGCGGGTATGGTTTGCCGGTTTCCGAGCTGATTTCCGAAGGCAATGTCGGGATGATGCAGGCGGTTAAGCGGTTTGATCCCGAGCGCGGCTTTCGGCTTGCCACCTATGCGATGTGGTGGATCCGTGCGGCGATTCAGGAATATATTTTGCATTCCTGGTCCCTGGTCAAAATGGGCACCACGGCATCGCAGAAAAAGCTGTTTTTCAATTTGCGCCGCTTGAAGGGGCAGATGCGCGCGATCGATGATGGCGATTTGCAACCTGAGCAAGTTGCGCATGTCGCGCGGATGCTGGGCGTGCCCGAACAGGACGTGGTCAGTATGAATCGGCGTTTAGCAGCGCCCGATCATAGTTTGAACGCGCCGATCCGGCTTGATGGCGACGGCGAATGGCAAGATTGGCTCGTTGATGACAGCGAGAGTCAGGAAACCATGATCGGTGATCATGAGGAAATGACCAGTCGACGGGCTTTGCTGGCGACGGCACTGAAAACCTTGAACGATCGCGAACGCCATATTCTGATCGAACGGCGCCTGAAGGATAATCCGACGACGCTTGAGGATTTGTCGCAGCAATATAACATCTCGCGTGAGCGGGTGCGCCAAATCGAGGTGCGGGCGTTTGAAAAATTGCAAAAATCGATGAAGGCGCAAGTCGCCGAGCAACGGGCCGATCAGCGCCACGCGGCCTTATCGCTGATGGACGCCTAAAAATCGCGGAACAAAAAGGCGCTCATTTTGATGCGATGCGTCAAAATGAGCGCCCAGAGCAACATCCGATCAGATGGAATCATCTGATCGGATAAAGTTGCTTGCCAATACAACGATATAGAGCATTATCCGTGAGAAGATGCGAACGGAAAATGCTCTCAGTTTTCATTGCGTCGGTTGGGCCCTGGTCGCTACGTGGGCCGCGACAAATCGGGTAAACCGAGCAGCGTCCACCGGTGGTTCACCATTGCCGATTCGCGCCAGATCAAGCAGTAAGGCCGCCCAATCGTCCAGCCCGTCCCCTGCCTGGTGGTGGCTGAGCAAACCGGTGATCAAATCGTGCGCCGGGTTGATTTCCAATATTGGCGATCCGGCAAAAACCGGCCGTCCCGCGCGGCGCATCATGCGCTGCATCGCTAAATCCGGCCCATTCGCATCAGCCGCTAAGGCCGCAGGACTATCGGTCAACCGTGCCGAGCAGCGGACTTCCGAAACCGCATCACCCAATTTTTCCTTGATCGCCGCCGCTAAATCAGCAAGCGCCGGGTCAACCGCTTGGGTCTCAAACAGGTCAGACGCCTGGGCAATATGGACCAATTTCAGATCCTGGTAGCTGCCCAAGCGCTCGGGCCAGAAATGATCGATCGGGTCGGCGAGGAGCAGAACCTCAATCCCCTTGGCGCGCATCCCTTCAAGCAGCGGCGATGAGGCTAAGCGCTCCTGATCCTCGCCGGTCAAATAATAAATCGCCGTCTGGCCCTCGGTTTTGCGCTCGATATAGGCCTCAAGCGAGGTCAATTCCGCATCCCGCGTCGAGCGGAATCGCGCCAGGCCCGCGATCTCGGCGCGATGATCGGTATCATCGTATATGCCCTCTTTCAGCACCCCGCCCCATTGACCGATGAAATCGCTATAGGCGGCTTGATCCTTGGAACGAGTTTTCAACTCGGTGATCACCCGGTTGACCAATGCCTTGCGGATCCGGGCCAGCACCGGCGTTGATTGCAACATCTCGCGCGACACGTTCAAAGGCAGGTCTTCGGTATCGACCACGCCTTCAACGAAGCGCAACCAGGACGGCAATAATTGCGCCCGATCAGTGATAAACATGCGGCGCACATGCAGCCGCACATGGCTGTCGCGATCCTCGCCGGTTGCCTGAAACGGCGAGGCACCAGGGATAAACAAAAGGGCGGCGAAATCTACCGCCCCTTCGGCGCGCCAATGGATCGTCGCCCAAGGCTTATCGAACATATGGCCCAGATGACGGTAAAAATCGTCATAATCAGACTCGGTGATCTCGGTCTTGGCCTTACGCCAGAGGGCGGCGCCCTCATTCGCCGTAGTGAATTTCCCGTCGCGTTCAATCGCGATCGGCACCGACACATGATCCGCCCATTTGCGAATAATCGCCTCAAGCCGGTGGGCGTCGAGAAACTCGGTCGCATCGGCTTTGATATGCAGGGTGATATCGCTCCCCGCCGCCTCGCGCACCGCGGAGCTGATCCGATACCCACCGCGGCCATCGGAACTCCAACAATGCGCTTCCTCGCTGCCGGCGCGGCGCGATATGAATTCGACCCGATCAGCGACCATGAACGCCGAATAAAAACCAACACCAAATTGACCGATCAGGCTTGGCCGATCATCCGGCTTGGCGTCCGCCAATGTTTCGGTAAAAGCGCGGGTGCCGGAGCGAGCAATGGTGCCGAGATGGCTGGCAAGCTCCTCGGCATTCATGCCCATCCCATCATCGCTTATGGTGAGGGTGCGCGCCGATTGGTCGGTTCGGATCCGAATGCCGGCATCGGGCGGCAGCGCCAAGTTTTCATCCGACAAAGCCAGGAAGCGGCGCCGATCAATCGCATCAGCGGCATTCGCGACCAATTCGCGCAGAAAAATCTCGCGATCTGAATAAAGTGAATGCACCACCAGATCGAGCAAGCGCCCAACTTCGGCATCGAACGGGCGATCGGTTTCGGTGGCTTCATTCATGACAAACTCTCCATATTATCGACACGTCCTCCGGCAAATAAGCAATCAAATTGCCGCTTGCAATGCTTCGCGTTCACGCCGACATTGGTGGAATGTCAGGATTCGCCCCGCGCGTGAAGGCGGTGCTCGGCCCCACCAATACGGGCAAGACTCATCTGGCGATGGAGCGGTTGCTCGGCCATGCGTCGGGTATCATTGGTTTTCCGCTCCGCTTGCTGGCCCGCGAAAATTACGACCGGATGGTTGCCCGCAAGGGTGCGCGCCATGTCGCGCTGATCACCGGCGAGGAGAAAATTATCCCGCCGGAGGCGCGTTGGTTTTCCTGCACCGTGGAGGCCATGCCGCTTGATCGCAAGGTGGAATTCCTGGCGATTGATGAAATCCAACTTTGCGCTGATCCTGATCGGGGTCATGTGTTCACCGACCGGCTCTTGCACGCCCGAGGCATGGTCGAGACGATGTTTCTGGGGGCGGAAACCATTCGCCATTTGCTCAAACGCTTGGTGCCTGAAGCGGAAATCGAAACCCGACCGCGCCTGTCCCAGCTTACGTATAGTGGTCCGCTCAAACTGTCACGGCTGCCGCCGCGCAGTGCGATTGTCGCGTTTTCGGCAGCCGAGG
>JAJZEG010000081.1 GCA_021828605.1 Pseudomonadota bacterium
AAGTCCGCGCCCGACGCTGGCTCATCAGTTTTGCGTTGTTGATGCCACTGGCCGGTTGCGCCTCGCCGGTGGCCCGGTTCCACGCCTATGAAGGCGGGGTGATTGCGCAGCATCCGCCACCGCCGCCGGGTCTGCATCGGCCCTATCCGAACCTCTCCGCCGTGCCGCCCCGTCCGCAGGCGATCAGTGGTGCCAATCAACGGGCGATCCGGGCGGGGCTGCTCGCTGAAAATAATAAGGAAAATCAACTGCCAGCACCGGCGGGCGGGGTGAGCATCGCGGCTAAAGCGCCGCCCGTCCTCCAGCCCACGCCACCCTTATTGCTCGGTTTTGCCCCCGGCTCGGCGATACTCCCGAGTGCCGAGCGACAAAGGGTCAGCGCCTTTGCCGCCCAGCGCGGGGCGCTGATGATCCGGGCGGCGGGTTTTGCGACCGCGCGCAACCAGGTGGGTTTGCGTTTGGCTTTGTTGCGCGCCACCGCGATTGCCAATGCGCTGACCGCCTCTGGCGTGCCCGGCGCCGATATTCGCCTCGCCGCCTTGACCGGTGCCAAGGGCGGCGCTGTTCAGTTATTTAACCCAACACACCCTTAACCAAAGCCAGTGCGCGTTGCCAAGGATTGATCATGACTGAGGAATTTCACCGGATTCGCCGCCTGCCGCCTTATGTGTTTGCCGAGGTCAATCAGGCCAAAGCCGCCGCGCGGAATGCGCGCGAGGATATTATTGATTTGGGCATGGGCAATCCAGATAGCCCGACTCCTGCGCATATTGTCGCCAAGCTGATCGAAACGGTCGCTGATCCGCGCAGCCATCGTTATTCGACCAGTAAGGGGATACCGGGCCTGCGCCGTGCGCTGGCAGCCTATTATGATCGGCGGTTCGGGGTGAAGCTCAATCCCGATACCGAGGTGATTGCGACGTTGGGCTCCAAAGAAGGCCTGGCCAATCTGGCCAATGCAATTACCAGCCCCGGTGACACGATTTTGGTGCCCAACCCTTCCTATCCGATCCACCAGTTTGGATTTATTATTGCGGGCGCCTCAGTCCGGTCGGTTCCGGCGACGCCGAATGAGGACATGCTGCATGCGCTGGAGCGCGCAGTGCGCCATTCAGTGCCGCGCCCGACCGCGTTGATTGTGAATTTTCCTTCTAATCCAACGGCTTATTTGGCGACCCTCGATTTCTATAAGGATATCGTCGCCTTCGCCCGCAAGCATGATATTTTTATCCTCTCCGATCTGGCCTATGCCGAGATTTACTTCGATGGTGAACCGCCGCCCTCGGTGCTGCAAGTTCCCGGCGCCAAGGATATCACGGTGGAGTTCACCTCGATGTCGAAAACCTATTCGATGCCCGGCTGGCGCATGGGGTTTGCGGCGGGCAATCCGCGCTTGATTTCGGCCCTGGCGCGAATGAAATCCTATTTGGATTATGGCGCTTTCACCCCGATCCAGGTGGCGGCGACCGCTGCTTTGAACGGCCCGCAAGAGTGCGTTGAGCAGATGCGCAGCCTGTATCGTGAGCGGCGCGATATTTTGATCAAGGGCTTAGCGCAAGCGGGTTGGGAGGTGCCGAGCCCGGCTGGATCGATGTTTGCCTGGGCGCCGATCCCTGAGCGCTACGCGCATTTAGGCTCGGTTGATTTCGCCAAATTATTGCTCGAGCGCGCCAAGGTTGCGGTGGCACCCGGCATTGGCTTTGGTGAATATGGCGATACCCATGTGCGGATTGCGCTGGTGGAAAATAACCACCGGCTGCGCCAGGCGGTGCGCAATATTCGCGGCTTCATGGCGCCGGGCAATGTTGCCGCACAAACTGAACCGGCCTCGGTATGAGCAAGCCGCTCGCGATTGGCATTGCCGGGCTCGGCACGGTGGGGGCAGGGGTGCTGCGCCTGCTTGATGATCATGCGGCGCTGATTAGCGCGCGGGCAGGGGTGGCCGTGCAGGTCGCGGCGGTGTCGGCGCGCGACCGGACCCGTGATCGGGGCGTGCGCGTGGATCATCTGCGCTGGCACGATGATCCGGTGGCGCTGGCGCATGATCCGGCGGTTGATATTGTGATCGAGCTGATTGGCGGTGCTGAGGGTCCGGCGCGCAGTTTGGTGCAGTCCGCTTTGCAGGCGGGCAAGAAGGTGATTACCGCGAACAAGGCGTTGATTGCCCATCATGGTAATCAGCTGGCGGCACTGAGCGAGGCGCATGGCGCGGCGTTGCGCTTTGAAGCAGCGGTGGCGGGGGGAATCCCGATTATCAAAGCCCTGCGCGAAGGTTTAGCTGCCAATCAGATCAAGGCGGTGGCGGGGATTTTCAATGGTACCTGCAATTATATTTTAACCCGGATGCGGGCGGAAAAGCTCGATTTTGCGAGCGTGCTGGCCGATGCCCAGGCGCAGGGTTATGCCGAAGCCGATCCGAGTTTTGATATTGATGGCGTGGATACCGCGCATAAATTGGCGATTCTCGCGGCACTGGCGTTTGGCCGTCCGCTCGATTTTGCCGCGATCCATGTCGAGGGGATCCGCTGTGTCAGCGCGCTCGATATCGCTTTCGCTGATGAGCTGGGTTACCGGATCAAATTACTCGGCATCGCCCGTGCGACGGCTGACGGGGTGGAAGCGCGGGTGCATCCGGCGATGGTGCCGCTGAGTGCGCCGCTGGCCTTGGTCGATGGGGTGCATAACGGCGTGGTGATCGATGGCGACCCGGTGGGTCAGGTGGTGCTGCAAGGGCGCGGCGCCGGGGCGGGGCCAACGGCGTCGGCGGTGGTTGCCGATTTGATCGATTTGGCGCGCAACCGCGCGACACCAGTGCTCGGCGTGGAGAAATCAGACCTGATCGCTGTACCCTCGGTGCCGATGGATCAGCATCGCGGTGCTTATTTTTTGCGGCTGATGGTCAAGGATCAACCTGGCGTGATCGCCGATATTACGGCGGTGTTGCGCGATCACACGATTTCGTTGGAATCGATGCTCCAGCATGGCAGAAGCGATAATCAGGCGGTGCCGGTGGTGCTGGTGACCCATATCACCCAGGAACGCGCGATGCGCGCCGCCCTGGCGCGACTCGAAACACTGGGCTCAGTGCTTGAACCGCCGACGGTGATCAGGATCGAACCGGCCTGACCCAATGATACTCTAATCCAGGAGACGCTGATGTCCAATCGTGACAACCCGATTCTCGCCGAACGAAACCTTGCCCTCGAACTGGTCCGCGTTACCGAAGCGGCGGGCCTGGCTGCGGCACGCTGGATTGGCCGGGGCGATAAAAACGCTGCCGATGGTGCGGCGGTGGCGGCAATGCGCAGCGCGTTTGACGCGGTGGCGATTGAGGGCGTGGTGGTGATTGGCGAGGGCGAAATGGACGAGGCGCCGATGCTCTATATCGGCGAGCGGGTGGGTGCAGGTGGACCGGCGATGGATATTGCGGTCGATCCGCTGGAAGGCACCTCGATTGCGGCGAAGGGAGCCCCCAATGCGATCGCGGTGATTGCCCTGGCCGAGCGCGGTAATTTCTTGCACGCCCCTGATATTTACATGGACAAAATCGCGGTTGGCCCCGGATTGCCGGAGGGGGTGGTGGCGCTCGATGCGCCGGTGATCGAAAATTTGCGCAATCTGGCGCGCGCGAAAAAATGCGACATCAGCGATTTGATGGTGTGTACGTTGGAGCGCGAGCGCCATGCCGAAATTATCGCGCGCTGCCGCGAAGCCGGGGCGCGGATTACCTTGATTGGCGATGGCGATGTGTCGGGCGTGATCGCGGTGGCGCAACCCGAGGCGGGGATTGATTTGTATCTCGGCTCCGGCGGTGCGCCCGAAGGCGTGCTGGCGGCAGCGGCGTTGCGCTGCATCGGCGGGCAGATGCAGGGCCGCTTACTCTATGAGGATGATGAGCAAATCGCCCGTGCCCGCGCGATGGGCATTACCGAGCCGAACCGGATTTTCGGCCTGACCGATATGGCGCGCGGTGATGTGATGTTCGCCGCAACCGGGGTAACTTCCGGGCCAATGTTGCGGGGCGTGCAATGGTCGCATCAGGGGGCGACCACCCATTCGATTGTGATGCGCTCGCGCTCGGGCACGGTGCGGACCATCGAAGCGACTCATAATTTCACCACCAAACCCTGGATCGCCGC
>JAJZEG010000410.1 GCA_021828605.1 Pseudomonadota bacterium
CGGTGGCGGACGTAGCTCAGTTGGTAGAGCGCCGGTTTGTGGTACCGGTTGTCGCGGGTTCGATCCCCGTCGTTCGCCCCATTTTTGCTCCTCAACAGATGTGGGTTTGATGCGCTGCGTGGGGTTGATCCTGGCGGGTGGGCAGGCTGTGCGCCTGGGCGGCGCGGATAAAGCGCGACTGATGGTCGGCGGGCAGAGCTTGCTGGCGCATTGCGTGGCGCGATTGGCGCCGCAGGTGGATCGGGTGATTATCGCGGCGGGGCCGGAGACGCGACCAGATGATCAGGCGCGGATAGCGGGGCCGGGGCGATTTGGCGGGATGGTGGCGGTGGCGGATGGGGCGTTTGCCGGTGCCGGGCCGTTGGCGGGGATTTTGGCCGGGTTGCGCTGGGCGGCGCAAGCAGGGGCGTCCTCGGTATTGAGCCTGCCGGTGGATACGATTTTTGTGCCGCGCGATCTGGCGGCTCGGCTGGAGCCGGCGCCTGCGGTGGTTTGCCATGGCGGACGGGTGCATCATTTGGTGGCGTTGTGGCCTTGTGCTGTGGCGGAGCGATTAGCGGGGTTTTTGGCGGAGCCCGCGACGCATCGGGTGGGGGATTTTGCCGCGATGATGGGGATGCGGCAGGTTGCGTTCGAGGATCCGGGTGATCCATTTATGAATATTAATCGGCCAGAGGATTTGGCGGCGGCGGAACGATTAGCAGAGGGCGGATGATGGGAAGCGGGCTGATGAGCAGCGGGTTTAGCGATTTTCTCTATGCCGTGGTGGCGTTGTTCGTGATTATTGATCCGATTGGCACCGGGATTGTGTTCGCGGCTTTGACGGTGAATGACGGGCGCGAGCGCTGCAAGGCGATGGCGCGGCGGGCGGCGATTGTCAGTTTTATTGTGTTGCTGGTGTTTGGCATTGCCGGTGAGGCGCTGTTGCGGGTGTTGGGCATTGGGATTCCGGCGTTGCAGATTGCCGGTGGCGCTTTGTTGTTTTTATCGGCCAAGGACATGGTGACGGCGAAGCATGAATTGCGCTCGACCGATGAGGAGCGGGCGGCGGCGACCGCGACCGGCGAGGATATTAGTGTGTTTCCGCTGGCAATCCCGCTGATTGCCGGGCCGGGGGCGATGACCACGATGATTTTGCTGCATGCCAAAGCGGGATCGGACCCGGTGGCGATCATCGCGGTGACCGTGGCGTTGGCGGCGTTGATTGCGGCGACGTTCGTGGCGATGCGCACCTCGCGGTTGCTGGCGCATTTGACCGGCGCAACCGGGGCGAGCGTGATGGGGCGGGTGCTCGGGATTTTGGTGGCGGCTTTGGCGGCGCAATTTATGATTACCGGCTTGCGCACCGCGCTGCATCTTTAACGGAAAGTCCGGTTATACTGACTTTGTTTGGTAATTTGATGAATTATCAACGCGATGTGCATTAACATTTTGTTGACCGGAATGAAAATCTGCGGCACAGGGTATGGTTTGGAGGAACCCGATCATGACGCGATCTGAATTAGTGACGGCGTTGGCCGATGAACACCGGCATTTGACCCTTGGCGATATTGAGCGGGTGGTCACGGCGATATTTGATGAAATGACGGCAGCCTTGGCGTCGGGCGGGCGGGTTGAGTTGCGCGGGTTTGGGGCGTTTTCGGTCAAGCGGCGACGGGCCCGGGTCGGGCGCAATCCGCGCACCGGGCAAACGGTTGAGGTGGCTGAGAAATCCGTGCCGTTTTTCCGGGCGGGACGGGAATTGCGCGAGATGGTGAATGCGGGCGGCGCGGTTCCGGGCGCTGAAAGCAAGGCGGGCGCTGAAAGCAAGGTGGGCGCGAGTGCTGCGCCGCCCAAGCGAAAGGGAGTCTCGCTCTGAAAACGGTCCGGGTAATTTTTGGCGGCTTGGTGATTTTGCTGCTGGCGATTTTTTTGCTCTCGAACCGCGAGGCGGTGCCGGTTGGGTTTTGGCCGATGGGGACGCTGAGTGAATTGCCGTTGAGCGTGGTGGTGCTGGCTGCGTTGATTGTTGGTGTGTTGATTGGTTTGCTGTGGCATTTGCCCGCGCGGTTGGGATCGACCCGGCGGGCGAAGCGGGCGGAGAAGCAGTTGGCCAGCTTGCAGGGTGCCGCAATGGTGAAACCTTTGGAGATTTCTGCAAAGTCCCCGGCGGCCTGATGGCGGGCTCACGGCTGATCGCCGCGATTGATACGGCGGAGGCGACCGAGGCGGCGCGGTTGATTGGCGCGCTCGATAAGCAGGTGGGGTTGATCAAATTCGGGCTTGAGCTGTTTTGCGCGCATGGGCCCGCTTGCCTCAACTGGGCGGGCGGGATGCCGGTGTTTTTGGATTTGAAATTGCACGATATTCCCAACACGGTTGCGGGTGCCGTGCGGGCGTTGCTGGGACGACCGCCTGCGATGTTGACCATTCATGCTGCGGGTGGGGCGGCGATGATTGCGGCGGCGCGGGCGGCAGCGGAAACAGCGGGGGCTCAGCGACCGATTTTGCTGGCGGTGACGGTACTGACCAGCCTGGATGCGCCGAGTCTGGCGGCGACCGGGGTGGCGGGCGCGCCGGATGCGCAGGTCTTGCGGTTGGCCAGACTTGCTTTGGATGCCGGGGCCGATGGGTTGGTGTGTAGTGCGGCGGAGGTGGGGGCGATCCGCGCGGCGTTTGGCGCCAAGCCGGTTTTAGTGGTGCCGGGGATCAGACCTGCCGGATCGGCGCGCGATGATCAGGCGCGCACCGCGACGCCCGAAGCGGCGATGGCGGCGGGGGCGGATTATCTGGTGGTGGGGCGACCGATTACCCAGGCGGCGGACCCGGCGGCGGCGGCGCGCCAGATCAATGCAGCGATCAATGCGGCGATGCGTGCGGCTGAGCCCGCATGATCGGGGTGAAAATTTGTGGGGTCAACTCGGTGGCGTCCTATCGCGCCGCCGTGGAGGCGCAGGCGAATTGGGTTGGGTTTGTGTTTTATTCCCGCTCGCCGCGTTGGGTGACGCCGATGCAGGCGGCGATGATTGCGCAGACCGATGGGATTGCGCATGTCGGGCTGTTTGTCGAGCCGAGTGATGCGGAAATCGAGGCGGCTTTGGAGGGGTGTCGGCTGGACAGGGTGCAGATTTACGCCAGTGCCGCGCGCTGCCGGGCGATCCGGGCGGCGTTTGGCGTGCCGGTTTGGCGGGCGGTGGGGATTAGCGCGGTTGAGGATTTGCCGCTCGGTGATCAGGGGCTGGACGGGTTTGTGATTGAGGCAAAGGCGCCAGCTGGGGCGGATCGACCGGGCGGCAATGGGGTGCGGTTTGATTGGTCGATGCTGCGCGACTGGCGCGCGCCGGGGACGTGGCTGCTCGCGGGCGGGTTGACGCGGCATAATGTGGGCACGGCGATTGCGGCGAGTGGGGCAGAGGCGGTTGATGTGTCATCCGGGGTTGAGAGCGCGCCGGGGGTGAAGTCAGCGGCGCTGATTGAGGCGTTTGTGCAGGCGGCGCGTCAGGATTGCGAGATTGGGCAAAAATAGCTCGCGCGGTTGGATTGCACGATGCGGGTGATGCCGGGGCATGCGGGTAGGCCGGGGCAGCGGGCGCAGGGTTGGCCCGCGCGGTCATAGACGCGCCAGGATTGTTGGAAATAGCCAAGTTCGCCAGACGGTTGCGCGTAATCGCGCAGGCTGGAGCCGCCCGCTGCGATGGCCTCGGTCAGGGTTTCGCGGATGGCGGCGATGAGGGTGGTGCGTTGGCGCGCGGTGAGGCTGTTGGCCGGGCGGGTGGGGTTGATCCCGGCGCGGTGGAGGGCTTCGCTCGCGTAGATATTGCCAATGCCGGCGATGAGCGACTGATCGAGGAGCGCAATTTTGATGGCGCTGGATTTGGTCGCCAGGATGCGCGCGAGATAGTTGCCGGTGAGCCCGGCTTCGAGCGGTTCGGGGCCGAGTTTGGCGAGGAGCCAATGCTGATCCTCACGCGCGGTTTCGATCAGGTCGAGCGCGCCGAAGCGGCGGGGATCGACGAAGCCGATGGCGCGCGCGGTGTCGGTGGTGAGCGAAAAATGCTGGTGGCGCTGGGGGGTTTGATCGATGGTGATGCGGCCCGACATGCCGAGATGGATGAGCATTGAC
>JAJZEG010000078.1 GCA_021828605.1 Pseudomonadota bacterium
TCTCCTCAGGCAATGTGCCGAGAAAATTCTACTTATCAAGTCCCTTATTGGTAGGAGGGATTACCGTGGCAGGGCCTTCAAGAACGAGCGCCATCATGAAGGGAATCGGGTATCAGATTGTGCGCGAAACATCGCCGTCAGTCACTATTTTAACCTCAAGCCAAAGCTTCCGCGGCATACTGCGTCACAATAGCGGTCGGGCAAACAGCGCATTCGTGCAATGCGTTAGGGCTACCAACAACAAGTGAGCCGATTCTCGCCAAGGCTGATCGGGGTCGCGGCGGGGGGGTTACGAAAAACCTGCGACGGCGTGGGGGATGTAGGGGGTTTCGAGGCGCTCGATTTCGGCTGGGGTGAGGGTGAGTTGGGTGGCGGCGATGGCATCATGCAGATGGGCTTGTTTGGTGGCGCCGATGATCGGGGCGGTGATGCCCGGTTTGGCGAGGACCCAGGCGAGGGCGACCTGCGCGCGGGGGATGTTGCGTTCGTTGGCGATGGTTGCGACGACATCGACGATTTTACGGTCGGCGTCGGCGGTGTGCTGGTAGAGGCTTTTGCCGAAGGCGTCGGTTTCCGAGCGGGCGCTGGTTTCATCCCAGTCGCGGGTGAGGCGGCCTCGGGCGAGCGGGCTCCAGGGCACCACGCCGATGCCTTCGGCGCGACAGAGCGGGAGCATTTCGCGCTCCTCTTCGCGGTAGAGCAGATTGACATAGTTCTGCATACTCACAAAGCGGGTCCAGCCATTTCGCTCGGCGAGTGCGAGGGCTTGGGCGAATTGCCAGGCGAACATGGACGAGGCGCCGATATAGCGGACCTTGCCCGCTTTGACGACGTCATGCAGGGCTTCGAGGGTTTCGGTGATCGGGGTGTGGTAATCCCAGCGGTGAATTTGATAGAGATCGACATGATCGGTGCCGAGGCGCTTCAGGCTGGCATCGATTTCATGCAGGATCGCGGCGCGTGACAGGCCACCGCCATTCGGCCCTTTGCGCATCCGGCCATGGACTTTGGTGGCGATCACCACCTCCTCGCGCCGGGCGAAATCCTTGAGGGCGCGACCGACGATTTCCTCGCTGGTGCCATCGGAATAGACGTTGGCGGTGTCAAAGGTGGTAATCCCGGCCTCCAGCGCCTGGCGGATGATGGCGCGGCTGCGCTCCTCATCCAAGGTCCAGGGATGGGAGCCGCGCTTAGCCTCGCCGAAGCTCATGCAGCCGAGCCAGATGCGGGAAACATCGAGGCCGGTGCGACCGAGTTTGGTATAATCCATGAAAGTCTCCGATCAAGAGGAAATTGGCTTTGGCGGGATGTGAGGTTGATGGCGGGGAAATCCAAGTCCCTGGCGATGCTCACGCATCGCCGGTCGGGTCGGGCGGTTCCGCCACATGCAGCGCGACACCGAGGCTGGAGAGCAGATCGATCATCGCCGGTGGCGGCGGCTCATCGGTGTAGAGCGCGGAAATTTGGGCCAGGGTGCCGACGCGCATCACCGCCGGGCGACCGAATTTGGAATGATCGGTGACTAAAAACACCCGGCGCGCATTGCGCATGATCGCTTGCGAACAAATCACCTCGTCCATATCGTAATCATAGAGGCCGCCATCGGCGTCGATTCCCGAAATGCCGATAATGCCGATATCGGCGCGGAACTGATCGAGCATGTCGCGCGTGGCCTGGCCGGTGATGCCGCCATCGCCGTTGCGGACCATGCCGCCGGTGATCACGATGCGAAAATCGGTGTTTTCGCTCAAGATCCGCGCGACGTTCAAATTATTGGTGATCACCCGCAAATGTTGGTGCGCGAGCAGCGCGCGGGCGACCTGTTCGGTGGTGGTGCCGATATTGATGAACAAGGAGGCGCGCTCGGGAACATCCGCCGCGACCAAGGCGGCGATGCGCTGTTTGGCATCGAGCCGAACCACTTTGCGCCTGGTATATTCCATGTTTTCGATGCTGGATGGCAGCCCGGCGCCGCCGCGATAGCGGCTGATCCGACCTTCGGTTGCGAGCAGATTGACGTCGCGCCGGATGGTTTGCACGGTCACGCCGAAATGCTGGGCGAGCGCGTCGATGGTTTGGAAGCCGCGCGAGCCGACCAGAGCGATGATTTCGGACAGGCGGTTGGTGGCGGTCGCACGATCTGACACTCTAAGCTCCTGCAGGCAGACGATGAAAACACATGCCGCGACTGTACGATGTTGGCAAACCGGCGCCAACGCGCGCATCGGGGGTGCCGCGGTCTTTATATGAAAATGAATTATAGCGCGCGAATAAATTTTCGCTTGCGAAAATATTCTGCGCGACGTAATGACGGATAACAAGATTTTTTGGGGAAATGTGGTGCCATGCGGATGATGATGGCGAAGAATGATTATCGACAGATCGGGCGTTGTCGAGGGCTGGGGTGAGCAGGCCGACCGATATCGGGCCGGTGGATCTGCTGATCATTGGTGGTGGCATCAATGGCACCGGGATCGCGCGCGACGCGGCGGGGCGGGGATTGTCGGTCATGCTGGTCGAACAGGATGATCTGGCGGCGCATACTTCCTCGGCCAGTACCAAATTGGTGCATGGCGGGCTGCGTTATTTGGAATATTATGAATTTCGCCTGGTGCGTGAAGCATTGATGGAGCGCGAGCGTTTGCTCACCATTGCGCCGCATATCATCTGGCCGTTGGAATTCGTGTTGCCGCATTCGGCGGATCAGCGCCCGGCTTGGATGATCCGCGCCGGTTTGTTTTTGTATGATCATTTGGCGAAGCGCAAAAAGCTGCCTGCGTCACGGGCGGTGCGGTTTGGTCCGCATCCGGCTGAAGCTGTGCTGAAACCGGCCTTTCGGCGGGGTTTCACCTATGCGGATTGCTGGGTGGAGGATAGTCGGCTGGTGGTGTTGAACGCGATGGATGCGGTTGCGCGCGGGGCCGATGTTCGCACGCGAACAAAGCTGATCAGCGCCCGCCAGCAAGGGCCGGTTTGGGTGGCGGAGATCGAAAATCGGGTAACGGGCCGGCGGGAGACCATTACCGCTCATGCTTTGGTGAATGCGGCGGGGCCGTGGGTTGGCGAGGTGCTGAGCCATAAGCTTGGGCGCAATACGCAGAAAACCGTGCGGATGATTAAGGGTAGTCATATTATCACCCGCAGGCTCTATGAGGGTGATTTTGCGTTCATTTTGCAAAATCCTGACCAGCGCATTATTTTTGCCGTGCCCTATGAGCGGGATTTCACCCTGATTGGCACCACCGATATTCCGTTCGAGGGCGATCCGGGGACGGTGGCGATTACTGACGAAGAAACTGATTATTTATGCGAGAGCGTTTCGCGTTATTTTCGCACACCGATTACGCCCGATGATGTGGTGCGCAGCTATTCGGGGGTCAGGCCGCTTTATGATGATCATGCGGAAAATGCCTCGGCGGTGACGCGCGATTACGTGCTGGATGTGGAAGGCGGGGCGGGCACGCCTGCTTTATTGTCGGTGTTTGGCGGTAAAATCACCACCTATCGCAAGCTTGCTGAACATGCGTTGGAAAAATTGCTGCCGGTGATGGGTCATCCGATTGGCGCAGGCTGGACCGCCGATGCGGCGCTGCCGGGGGGTGATTTTCCCGATGGTGATTTCGAGGCCTATGTCGCGCATTTGCGGCAACTCTACCCGGCATTGACCGTGACGCTATTGCGCCGCCTCGCCCGCGCTTACGGCACGCGGGCGACGATGATTTTGGGGTCGGCGGTGACGGTCACCGATTTGGGCGAGGCGTATGGCGGCGGGTTGAGCGAGGCGGAATTGGATTATCTCGTGACGCATGAATTCGTGCGCGAGGTTGATGATGTTCTTTGGCGGCGCAGCAAACTGGCGTTGCTGCTGTCCAAGGACGCGACGGCGCGGATCGCTGTTCGGTTACAGGCTGGCGCTGCTAACGACCCGCCGGTTCGCCAAGCGGGAGGATCCGGTACCGGCTGATTATCCATTACTGAACCAAAACATCAGGAGGAAACAATAAATGACCCATTATGTTGGGGCGATTGATCAAGGCACCACGAGTTCACGCTTTATCGTGTTTGATAAAGGCGGTAATATCGTATCGGTTG
>JAJZEG010000332.1 GCA_021828605.1 Pseudomonadota bacterium
TGAGCGTTCGGCGTGCGTATGACCAACCCAGCAAGTGACTGACCCAGCAAGTGACTGACCCAGCAAGGACAAAATTATGAATCCTCTCCGTCAATTAAGTGAAGCTGGCCAGTCGCCCTGGCTCGACTTCGTTGATCGCCCTTTGATTGCCTCGGGCCGGTTGACCAGCATGATCGCGCAGGATGGCCTGAAGGGCATGACCTCCAATCCGGCGATTTTCGAAAAAGCCATTACCACGGTTGCGGAGTATCGGCAGGCACTGACCACGTTCACCCGCGAGCATAACCATTCGCCGATGACGATTTATGAACATCTGGCGATTGCCGATATTCAGAGTGCGGCTGATCTGTTGTTGCCGGTTTATCACGAGACCGCCAAGCATGACGGCTATATCAGTCTCGAAGTATCGCCGTATCTGGCGCATGATACCAACGCGACGATCGCCGAAGCACGACGGTTGTGGCAGGCGGTGGACCGGCCGAACGTGATGATCAAAGTGCCGGGCACGCCGGAAGGGATCCCGGCGATCCGCGCGCTCATCAGTGACGGCATGTCAATTAATGTGACATTGCTCTTTGCGGTCGAGGCGTATCAACAGGTTGCCGAGGCCTATGTGGCCGGGCTTGAGGACCGGGTGGCGCGCGGTGAGGATGTATCATCGATTGCGAGTGTAGCGAGCTTTTTCATCAGCCGGATTGATAATGTGGTCGATCGTGAATTGCAGTCACGTATTGATGCGGGCAATGACGGGCTCAGCGCGCATTTAGGAAAGTCAGCGATTGCTTGCGCGAAAATGGCGTATCGTCATTATCAATCGCTGATTGCCTCGCCGCGCTGGCAAGCACTCGCGAAGCGCGGCGCACAAACCCAGCGCCTGCTCTGGGCTTCCACCAGCGTCAAAAATCCGCATTATCCTGATACGCTCTACGTTGAAACGCTGATCGGGCCCGATACGGTGAATACCATGCCGCCCGCGACGATGGATGCGTTTCGCGACCATGGTCGGGTGCGTGCAACAGCAATCACTGAAAATGTCGGTGAGTCCGAGGCGACCCTGGCAGCGCTTGCCAAGAATGGAATTTCACTGGATAAAATTACCGATGAGCTCGTGGTCGATGGCGTGCGCCAATTTGCCGCGGCCTTTGATACGCTGTTGACGGCGGTTGAGCAGCAGCGGCTGGCGCTGCATCCGGTCAATCCAATTCATATCGAGGCCGATGAAGCGCTGACCAAGGCCATGGCTGCGAAAACGCTCGCGTTTCAGACCGGCGGGGTGCTGCGCAGAATTTGGGCGCATGACCCGATGGTGTGGAGCAATGCGGGTGAGCAGCGCTGGCTTGGTTGGCTCGATATCGTGCAGCATGAGCATGCCCATGTCGGCGTGCTGGTGCGTTATGCGGAGACTATGCGCGCAGCGGGGTGCAGCCATGTGGTGCTCCTTGGGATGGGCGGGTCGAGCCTTGGGCCGGAGGTGTTGGCCACGGTGTTTGGCAGGCAGGCGCGGCATCCGCAATTTTTGATGCTTGACAGCACCGATCCTGCGCAAATCAGGGCGTTAGATGCGAAACTATCACTGCAAACCACGCATTTTATCGTTTCCTCGAAATCCGGCAGTACGCTGGAGCCGAATATCATGCTCGCTTATTATCGGGCAAAAATGATCGAGGCGGTTGGCGAAGACCAATGGAGCCGTCACTTTACAGCGGTGACCGATCCGGGGTCGGCATTGGATCGTGAGGCTAAATCGCAGCATTTCGCGCATGTGATGCATGGCGTGCCCAGTATTGGCGGGCGCTATTCGGTATTGTCCAAATTTGGCTTGGTGCCTGCGGCGGCATTGGGCATTGATGTTGAAAAACTCCTGGCTAAAACAGCCGATATGGTAACCACCTGTGGTCCGGACGTGCCGGTTGCCCATAATCCGGCGGCGCAGCTGGGGATTTTACTCGGCACCGCATGCGCAGAATTTCAGCGCGACAAAATCACCATTATCGCCTCGCCAGCAATTGCTGATCTGGGGGCGTGGCTCGAGCAACTGATTGCTGAATCAACCGGCAAACAAGGCAAGGGATTGATTCCAATCGATGGCGAACCGGTGGGCAAGCTTGAGCAGTACGGTCATGACCGGGTATTTGTTCATCTGACATTGGCGGGTGATGATGATGCGTCGCACGCCGAAACACTCAAGGCGCTGGCCAAAGCCGGGCATCCGCTGGTGCATGTTACGATAACCGAACGGTACGCCCTGGGTCAGGAATTTTTTCGGTGGGAAATGGCCACGGCGATTGCCGGGGCGATCATGGGTATCAACCCGTTCGATCAACCTGATGTGGAAGCAAGCAAAGTTAAAACGCGGGCTCTCACCGACAGTTTTGAGAAAACCGGTGCGCTCGCGACGCCCACCCCGCTATTCGAGGCGGATGGCTTGACGCTTTATGCGGATGCCGCCAACGCGACGCGGTTGGGTGAGCATGAATCGGTTGCTTCTTACCTGAAAGCGCATTTGCGCTCAGCGCAAGAGGGTGATTATTGCGCGTTGCTCGCTTATATCGACCATAACAAAACCCAGTCAGCGCACTTGGCGCAAATGCGCCGTAAAATTCGCGATCATTTGCGCATTGCCACGTGCGTCGGTTTTGGTCCGCGTTTCCTGCATTCGACCGGGCAAGCCTATAAGGGCGGTCCGAATAGCGGTGTGTTTCTGCAAATCACTTGTGATGATCATCATGATTTGTCAGTGCCTGGGCATAAATACAGCTTTGGCGTGGTGAAGGCGGCCCAGGCGATGGGCGATTTGGGCGTGCTCGAAGAGCGCGGTCGCCGGGCGCTACGGGTGCATCTCAATAATATTGAAACCGGAATGAAAACGCTAGCCCATGCGATTGAACAGGCCCTCTCATAAGGAGCAAAGCTATGCAAATCGGCATCATCGGTCTTGGAAAAATGGGTGCAAACATCACGCGTCGCTTGCAGCGTGATGGGCATCATTGTGTGGTGTTTGATACCAATGCCGCCTCGATCAAAACCTTGGTCGATGAGGGAGCGACCGGCGCGGACGATCTGAAATCGCTGGTTGCGGGCCTGAGTGCGCCGCGCGCGGTGTGGGTGATGCTGCCGTCGGGGCCGATCACTGAAAATACCGTCAATGATCTGGCACGACTGATGGAGCCGGACGACATTATCATCGATGGCGGCAATAGTTTTTACAAAGACGATATTCGACGCGCCAAGCTGCTGGCAGGATCGAAAATCCATTATGTCGATGTGGGTACCTCGGGCGGCGTTTGGGGGTTGGAGCGTGGCTTTTGCATGATGATCGGCGGGGAGTCCGCGATTATCCAGCATCTGGATCCAATTTTCAAAACATTGGCGCCGGGCGCAGGATCGATCGATAAAACCCCACATCGTCAGGGGCGCGATCCGCGCGCGGAACTGGGCTATATTCACGCCGGGCCGAATGGGGCCGGGCATTTTGTGAAAATGGTGCATAATGGCATCGAATATGGCTTGATGCAGGCTTATGCCGAGGGGTTTGACGTACTACGCAACAAAAACTCCGAGGCCTTGCCCGAAGACCAGCGCTATGATTTGGACATGGCTGATATTGCCGAAGTTTGGCGCCGGGGCAGCGTGATTTCATCATGGCTGCTTGATCTGACCGCCTCGGCACTCACCCATGATCAGGCGTTGAGTGACTATTCGGGCTATGTTGCCGATTCCGGCGAAGGGCGTTGGACGCTGGACGCCGCCATCGAAGAGGCGGTGCCGGTCAATGTGCTGGCAGCCTCGCTGTTCGCGCGATTCCGCTCACGCGAGGCGCATACGTTCGGCGAGAAATTGCTCTCGGCGATGCGGCAGGAATTTGGCGGCCATATCGAGCAAGGTCACGAGGGCAAAAACTGATGGCGGAACCCGGCTCGGCCAAGGCACCTGATGCGCGGGCGCCCGATGCGTGCGCAATGGTGATTTTCGGCGCGGGCGGTGATTTGACCAAGCGATTGTTAGTCCCGGCGTTATATAACCTTGCGAAAACTGGACTGATTCCCGAGCATTTCGTGATTATCGGTGCTGATATCGCTGAG
>JAJZEG010000334.1 GCA_021828605.1 Pseudomonadota bacterium
ACCCACACATACCAAACCCAACCCCAGCTCTCACCAAAGTTAAACTCAGCACACATAAGCAGCCAAACGCCACCAACGTATCCCTTCCTTAGCCTATTCACTAAACTCAAAGAACAAAAAGACGGGACCAGAGATCCCGTCAAATACCGTATCCGACTGCGATATCCGTCATCGCTGCCGGTCCGCAAGAGATATGACAGTCCCGTGTCGCCGTCAACCCCTTTCTGCGCACCAATCCTGAAACCAGGCAACAAAACGCGGCACACCTGCGCTGAGGCTGGTTTTCGGCGCGAAACCCGTCAGTGCGGCCAAAGCATTAATATCCGCACAGGTTTCCACCGGATCAGCCGCCGGGCGCTGCGCATGGGTGATGATCGCCCGGCGCCCAAGTGCAGACTCCAACAAAGCCACCAAATCAGTCACCCGCTCGGCCCGATGATTGCCGATATTGAACAGCCGATGCTCGCCATCCGCGACCGGCGGATGATCGATCACCCCAAGCAACCCTTCAACAATATCATCAATATAGGTGAAATCGCGCTTGAGCGTCCCGCTATCATAGAGCGTGATCGGCTGCCCGGCGATAATCGACTCGGCGAAGCCAAAATACGCCATGTCCGGGCGCCCCCACGGGCCATAGACGGTGAAAAATCGCAGCCCGGTCTGACGCAGGCCAAACTGATGCGCATAGGCGATGCTCATTAATTCATCGGCGCGCTTGGTTGCCGCATAAAGCGACAACGGATGATCCGCCCGCGCCGCCTCGCTGTAAGGCAGCGCGGACCCAGCGCCATAGACTGAGGACGAGCTGGCATAGACCAGGTGGCGCAATCCGGGCGTGTGCCGCGCCAGTTCCAGCACCGAAAGATGCCCGGTCATATTGGCCGCCGCATAAGCAAAGGGGGCTTCAATCGAGTAGCGCACACCGGCTTGCGCCGCGAGATGCACAATCACCTCAACCGGCCCCACCGCCGCACGCAAAGCGGCATGATCGGCGATATCAAGTGCCGAGAATGAAAATTTCGCATAGGCCGCGAGTTGCGCCAGCCGCGCGTGCTTGAGCCGCACATCATAATACGGGTTCAAATCATCAATACCGAGCACGGTGGCCCCGCGCTCCAGCAAGGCGCGCGCCGTGTGAAATCCAATGAACCCGGCAGCGCCCGTGACTAAAACTTTCAACGCGTTCGCCCAGTCAGCCGGTCCTCAAGCAATTCAAGAATAATATGCCCCAACGTGATATGGCATTCCTGGATGCGCATGGTTTCGGTATCGGGCACGATCAACGCATGATCGCATAAAGCGCAAGCGGGCCCGCCGTCGCCGCCGAGCAAGCCGACCGTGGTAATCCCCATCCCCCGCGCGACCTCAAGCGCCCGCAAAATATTGGCCGATTTCCCTGAGGTGGTGATGCCGAACACCACGTCACCGGCTTGGCCCAACCCCTGCAAGGGGCGCGCAAAAATCTGATCGAACCCAAAATCATTGCCGGCCGCCGTCAGCATGGTCGGATCCAGCGTCAGCGCCAAGGCTGGCCAGGAATTGCGCGCGACATTCCCGCGCAGTCGGATCAGCAATTCCGTTGCCAAATGCTGCGCGTCCGAGGCTGAGCCGCCATTGCCGCAAAACATCAATTTATGGCCCGACGCGATTGCGGCAGCACAACAATCGACCACAGCGATGATCGGCGCCGGATCAGCGGCCAGGGCTAGTTTCAGCGCCGCCGACTGCCTGAGCGATTCCTGGATGCGGTCAATTTCGCGCATAATGAAGTCCCCATGCGGTGATGCCTGCGCCCGTTTAGCATCGCGCATAAAAATGAACCAGCGATCCAGTGTCCTGCCCCTGAAATCCAATGGATTGCAGGGGCAGGACACCAAACCATTGAAGCTCCTCGTGTCCACTCTGATCCTGAAATCCAACGGATTTCAGAATCGGGACACCAGGGCAATCGCTGGTTCAGGCCGGGTGCGATGACGGGGAGTTCATCGCACCCGGAACCGTCTTGCCGCTAAAAAGCTTACGGCATCAGCACGCGATTAATCACCTGAATCACGCCGTTCGACTGTTTCACATTGTAAATGATAATATTCGCCGAACCGCCTTTAGCGTCGGTCACCACGATATTATGCGGCCCATTCATGGTAAAGGTCAGCGGCGCGCCATTCAGCGTTTTCAGCGTCGCTTTGCCATCATGGCCATGGATCAACGCGGTCAGCGCCCGGAAGGTGTAATCACCGGAAACCACATGATAGAGCAGGATCGATTTCAACTCAGCCTTGTTCGCGGGCTTCAGCAAGGTCGGCACGGTGCCGGCGGGCAGCAGGTTGAACGCTTCGTTGGTCGGCGCGAACACGGTGAACGGGCCTTTGCCTTCAAGGGCGGTTACCAAACCAGCGGCCTTCACCGCGGCGACGAGGGTGGTGTTGTCCTTGGAATTAACGGCATTCTGCACAATGTTCTTCGTCGGATACATCGCTGCACCGCCGACCATCACTGTGCCAGACATCGCCGCAAATGCAGTCCCAGTAAAGCCGACCATAACGGTCGCGGCCAAAAGTACACGCTTGATATTCATAAAAAAACTCCCAAAGTTTGGATGTTATCGGTTGGTGTCATGATTACCCGCGCAACCATTATGTGGATGCGACCTCAAACCAATCTCGCTCGGGTTTGCGATCACGTTTTCGTGATCAGCTCCGATACGCGCCGTTAATATCCACATAACCATGGGTCAAATCGCAGCCCCAAACCTGCGCGCGACCGCGCCCCAAACCCAAATCCACCGCGATCTGGATTTCGCCGCCGCGCATATGCGCGACCACCGGCGTCTCGTCATAGCCCGCGACAATTTGCCCGTCGCGCGCCATCCACACCCCACCAATCGCCACCGCCAACCGATCCCGATCCGCCGGTTCACCGGCCTTGCCGACCGCCATCACGATCCGGCCCCAATTCGCATCCTCCCCGGCAATCGCGGTTTTCACCAAAGGTGAATTGGCAATCGCTAAACCAATACGCCGCGCCGACCGCGCCGACACCGCACCGGTCACGGTGATCTCGATCAGCTTTTGCGCCCCTTCGCCATCGCGCACCACCGCTTGCGCCAGATCATGCAGCACCGCGAACAAAGCCTTGCGAAACCCAGCCAGACTCTTGATATCCTGCACCGGCGGGTGTGCGGCTTGCCCGGTGGCGAACAGCAGCATTGTATCAGAGGTCGAAGTATCAGAATCGACGGTAATACTGTTGAAACTCGGCTCCACGCCCGATTTGAGCAAGGATTGCAACATCGGCGCCGGAATCGCCGCATCGGTCACCACGAACGCCAACATGGTCGCCATGTCCGGCGCAATCATCCCACTGCCCTTGGCAATCCCGCTGATCCGCACGTCTGCTCCGCCAATCCGCGCCACCCGGGTCGCCCCTTTGGGAAAAGTATCGGTGGTCATGATCGCGCGTGCGGCCTGCTCCCATTGATCAGCGTCCAGCCCGGCGGCAAGCTGATCCATCACCGCCACCATCCGCTCCGCCTGCATCGGCGCACCGATCACCCCGGTCGAGGCGGTGAATATTTCCGAGTCCGCACAGCCCAGCACCCGCCCTGCGGCCTCGGCGGTGCTGCGCACCGCATTCATCCCGGCAATGCCATTGAAAACATTAGCGTTGCCCGCATTAATCAGCAGGCCACGCGCCTGCCCACCCGGCAGAATGTCCCGACACCACACCACCGGCGCGCCGGGGCACTGATTGCGGGTGAACACCCCCGCGACCGTGGTGCCCGGCGCGAATGCCGCCAGCATCACATCGGTGCGCCCCTGATAGCGCATCCCCGCCGCAGCGGTGGCGAAACGCACCCCCGCCATCGGCGGCATGCTCGGAAAAGCGACCGCCAAGGGCGAGACCGGCATTGGAGCAGCCATGCCGAATTATTTCGGCGCCGTCGGGGCAGCACCCGCTTTGGCCGGTGTCGCCGTAATCGGCGCGACCTCATGCTTGATCGGCGAGCCATCCGGGTTGAACATTTTGACCTTAACGCCAGCGCGCGCCTTGGCCATCGCCAGTTTGATC
>JAJZEG010000031.1 GCA_021828605.1 Pseudomonadota bacterium
CCGATCTATCCTGCGCGTCTCGCGGCGGAAAGTGTCTAACTACCCCTGCTGATCGAGTGTCTACAGCTGGTCGGGGGCACTCATAAGTCTTTGAAATCGTGGTGCTGTCAGAGGGAATTGAACCCTCGACCTCCTCATTACCAATGAGCAAAATAGTCATTTTTTGTCACTCTATGTCAGCACTAAAAATGACGCGGACCCTGAAAACATGTTTTATATCATGCCATAATATGATATTTGCTGACTCATGGTGACCACAGAGGCCATCCAGCGGGGTCCGCTACGGGTCCGCTGATTCGGATAGCGGACCCGCAGAACAAAGGGATCAGGCGATGCGGCTGACCGAGGCGAACATCGAGAAATTGCAGGTGGAGCCGGGCAAGCGCGACCGGCTTGTGTTCGATGACATTCAACGGGGCTTAGGGGTCCGCGTGACCGCATCGGGCGGCAAGACCTTCCTCGCTCAATACACCATGAACGGGCGGCGCTGCCGGGTGCCGGTCGGTGCGGTATCGGCGATTACCCTCGGGGATGCCCGCAAGGCCGCCGCCGCCATCATGGGCAGGGTTGCCAAAGGCGAGAACCCGGCCGAGGTCCGCAAGGTCGAGGTCGAGAAAGAGCGGACCCGGCAGGCCCGCGAAATCCTCACCCTCGACCGGCTGGTGGATGACTGGCACCGCCTGCACCTGAGCGTGAACCGCCGCCCGCGCTATGCAGGGGAAGCCCGCAGAGCGTTGCGGGTCGCCTTTGCGGACGCCTTGCGCCGCCCTGCCGAAGCGTTGAAGCGGTCGAGCGTCGTGCTGACCCTCGATGAGATGCCGCCTGCCATGGCGCGCTCTACCGCCGCCTATGGCCGGGCATGCTTCGGATGGGCGATGAAGCGCGGGACCATTGCCGTTAATCCGTTTGAAGATGTACCGCTGCCATCGAGCGCCGCGCGCGATCGGGTGCTGACCGACGATGAGCTTGCCACGATCTGGCAGGCGGCCGAGGCCGATCAATCACGTTTCGGCGCATTGGTCCGGGTGCTGATCCTGACCGGGCAGCGGCGCGAGGAATGTGGCGGCATGGCGTGGTCCGAACTGTCCGACGATCTCGCGACATGGACCCTGCCGCCAAGCCGGACAAAGAATGGCCGCGCGCATATCGTGCCGCTCGCCGAGCCCGTGCGGACGATCCTTTCAACCGCCGCGCGCGCGTCCAGCAAGGTTTTCGGCGCAGCGGCATCGCCGGGCGTTGCCTTCAATGGCTGGTCGAAAGCAAAGCGCCGACTCGATGCCGCATCCGGTGTGACCGACTGGCGTCTCCATGACATTCGCCGCACCGTGGCAACCGGGATGCAGCGCCTCGGGGTCCGGCTGGAAGTGACCGAAGCGATTCTGAATCATACTGGTGGCAGTAGGGCCGGGATTGTAGGGGTCTATCAGCGGCACAACTGGGCCGAGGAAAAGCGCGTCGCGCTTGATGCCTGGGCCGCGCATGTCATGGGCTTGGCGACCGGAGAGGCGGCGGCGGACAACGTGCTGCCGATCCGCAGAGGCAATGGGTAAGGTCGGCATCATCGCCAACCGCATACGGACACCCCATGACACTGCGGACTTTGCGGACACAAAAACAAGCGATCAGTCGGTCGAGCCGAGGCAAAGGCCCAACCGCTGATAACGCCGCAACTGGGCGGAGACGACATGAAACAAGCCGAAAAGCAACCCAATACAAGTGCACCTAGGACCGCCATTGCGGGAGATTTTGCGAGCCATCCACATGAGGATGGCGAAACGATCAACGGCCGGAAGCCCGCCGATATTCATTTGGTCCGTCATTGGTGTCGGGCCGCACATGCACCGGAATTAGACGATGATGACGCCAATCATATCGCGATGCTTGTTAACCATGTGCTGCTAATGGAAAGCCAATGGCGCGATGAATACTCGGAACACCGGGCAAAAAACCCCTCGATTTTGAGGCGGCAGCGAATTGTCGGTGCATTGGCAACACTGCGCACCGAACTACCCGAAGCAATCTCGGACATCCGGCAAGGAACTGGCAAAGGAGCGGATCAGTGGGAAAATCTGCTTACCGCCGTCCGAGCATTCGACTCACTGATCGACGCCCTGAACAAGCCGAAAGCGAGGGGACGCAATCGGTCGCTCGAAAACAATGTCGCTGCTAATCTCTCGGTAAATATGCTGAAAGTCTGGCACGGACGAGGGGCCAAAAGCGCGGTCGATATATTCATTGCCGAAGCGATGGCGTGGCTTACAGGCCGCCCGGTAAAACCATCTGACAACAAAATTCGGAAAGCCCGGACAAAGCGGCCAAAATCGCGATGAATTATGGCCCGCTATTCTTGTTGCGGGCCCTCATCATCTGTCCTTAATCGGATGCCCACGCGCCGCATGTCGCGGCGAGTCGCGAAAGGGCACCCCATGACCGAACCGGAACTTCTGACCGAACGCGAGGCGGCAGACCTCGCCCGTCTCTCGACCCGCACGTTGAAGCGCCTGGCCGAGATCGGCGAAGGGCCGGCGCGCATCCGCCTGAGTGCGCGCCGCATCGCCTATCGCCGCGCTGATCTCATGCACTGGATCGAGACCCGCACGGCCGCAAATGGCCGCCACGCCACATCCTGCAACGCTGATTGAACGCAAACCCCGCCGGCTCGATGAGCGCGACGGGGTGGGATGTCTATTCGATTGGCGGACACCGATCACTTAGCATAGTCCCGCACCGGATCAAGCAAAATCATCAGCCGGCATCATCAAGGATGCTGAATATGCCTGATCATAACCGCATCAAGGCGTCAGTCGCCTTCCTGCCCGATCCTTCACCTGGCGGCATTGTCGCCACCGCGATGCGCGCCCTGCTCGCCGCCGGTCCTACCGCGACCGGCTGCACCCTGATCAACCCCGATGGCACCGCGCATTACATTTCACGGGCTGAAGCTGAACGCTATATCCATGATCCGAAACCGGGCGAGGCGCATCAATGAGCGCCATAACCCTGGCCAGCCTTGCGCCCCTGCCCTTGTGGGTGAACTGGCGGCAAGCGTCGCGCAACGGCAAGATGACCAAGGTGCCGCTCGATCCAAACGGATCGGGCGAGCGTGCCAAGGCCGATGATCCGCAAACCTGGGCAACGCGCGACCGGGCCGAGGCGTCCATTTCACGCCTGGTCAACGGCTCTAGCGGCGGTATCGGCATCGAGATGGCCGAGATCGGCGGCGGCCTGCACCTTGGCGGAATCGACCTGGACGCCTGCCGCGATCCTGAATCCGGCGCGATCGACACATGGGCGCAAGAGATCATCGATCGGCTCGGCACCTATACGGAAGTCTCGCCAAGCCTGACCGGCGCGAAGATCTATTTTGCCTATCGCCTCGCCGATCGATCCGCCTTGCGTGAAGCCATGGGAACCGAACACGGCAGGCTCTATCAGCGCGGCGGCAGCGAGCATCCGCCCGCGATCGAACTGCATATCGGCAATCGCTATTTCGCGGTCACGGGCGACCATCTGAGCGCCACGCCGGAGACGATTGAGACGATCGAAGCCGCCGAATTGTTTTGGCTGATCCGTGAAGCCGGGCCGTGCTTCAAGCGTAAACATGAAACCCGCGCCAAGCCTGAAAATCCGCGCGCTGAGGCCGGTTCAGCCGAGGATGGCATGATCACCCGCCTCGACCGCGCCGCCGCCGTCAATCCGCATCTACGGGCGATCCTGGGCAGGCTCGACCGCTACGGGAGCCGGAGCGAGGCAGCGATGGCGCTTGGATCGGCGATCAAGGCCGCCGGCTGGTCCTATGCCGATATGTGCGCCGCGATCGCAGCGCACCCGGCAACCGAAACCTGGTGCCGAGAAAAGGGTAATGCGGCCGGCCAGCGGGAATTAAGCCGCATATGGGATCGCGCTGCCAAGTCCGATGATGCCAGATCGTGCCCCGAGGCGTGGTGTAGGAACGGGCTTTCTGAGCAGGGTTGGCTGCTCTGTCAGGCTGCGATTGTGGGCAGGCTGACCGTGGGAGTATCGCCCAAGGGAGCGATGGTTTCCAGTGTCA
>JAJZEG010000386.1 GCA_021828605.1 Pseudomonadota bacterium
GTCGTGCGACCGGCTGATCGTCGGCATCAATGCCGATGCCTCGGTGCAACGCCTGAAAGGCCCGACCCGCCCGGTCCAGCCCGAAGCCGCCCGCGCCGCCGTGCTGGCCTCGCTCGCCAGCGTCGATCTGGTGGTGATTTTCGACGAAGACACCCCGCTCGATCTGCTCTCCATCATCCGCCCCGATCTGCTGATCAAAGGCGCTGACTACACCCACGATACCGTGGTCGGTGCGCGCGAAATCGAATCCTGGGGCGGTCGGGTGATGCTCGCCAATTTGCTCCCCGGCCATTCCACCACCGCCACCGTCCAACGCCTGCGCGGCTAAAAAAAGGGCGCGGGACCAAGCCCCGCGCCCTGATGCGTCAGAGAGTGACGCAGGGGGGTAAGATCAATATTGGTTTAGGTCGAATCGAATGATTCGATCTAAACCAATGAAATTGATCGGCAAACAAAGGCCAGAGCGTGATTGATGATAAGCAATCGCGCTCTAATGTGTCGGCATAGTCGGCGTCGAACTTGCCGCAGGCGTCGCCGAAGCAGGCACCGCCGCCGCCGTTAAACTCAGCATCGCCGCATTCCGCTCACCGCTCGCCGCCGCCGATTTCGGGTTCGGATCGGCAACCGCACCCGGGCCGCGCAAATAGGGAAACTGCGCGGCCATTTTCGCCCCGAGCAGCGGCTTATACGCCCCCTGATGGCAGGTCGAGCAGTTGATTTTCGCGACATCGCCGTTCGGCCCGAGCATGTCATGGGCAAAGGTTCCGGTCAGCGGCACCATGTAATCATCATTCAGCGCCCGAACCATATGCAGCCCATAATACGCCTCCACCCGCTGCGGCGAACTTTCGCTCCAATTACTAAACGCCCTGGTATCATGGCAATAATTACAATTCACCCCCAGTGCTGTCGAATAACTCATCATCAACGCATAGGTCCATTCGGTCTGCTGGATCGAAGCGCGGTTACCATCCGGCAAAGCCGTGCTGCCAGTCACCCTGATTTTATCATGCCCCACCATAAAGGGCGTGAACGGATCCGAGGCCAGCGCCGAGCCATCCGCCGCCGCCGAGGGCAACCCCTCGCCGGTAAACCCCTCAGCCAACCCGCCTTTAGCCATGCTCGGCACCCCCGAAAACCAAACCTGGCTCGGCGCGTTATTGCCGCGATGACAGGTGTCGCAGGTGACGCCGACATTTTTCACATGCTGCTTCCAGTGCGAATTAATGTAAATCGTCATCTGGATCATCCGCCGCGCGACCCGCTTGGTATATTTCGCATCCGACGCAAAATTCCCGGCAACATGACAATAACCACAACCCTGCTGAGGTGCGACCCATTGCGTCATCGACACCATAATCCCGGCAAACGCACTCGCGGGCACGTTTTTCAACACCTGCACATTCTGATAAATCGTGCCCGCCGCAGGCCCCACCGCCGTTTGCGGCATCACCGCAGGCGCCTGATTCGTCTTGAAGGTGGTCGCAATCTGATGCGCAGTATAATCAAGCTCCATGCCAGTGCCACGATAACCGCGCTGCACGGTGGTCACCGGCGGTCGGTCGAGCGTCAGCACCGCGACGACGCCCAGCGCAATCGCCGCCACCATACCCAGAATCGGAATGGATGTTTTCATGGCTTTGCTCCTCGCAGCGCCGGATCGGTGACATGGCCATAAACCGGCGGATAAGACGCCGCGATATGATGCTTCACCGCCCACAGAAACCAATCATCAACCACCGTGCCGGTGAGCAAAATACCAATCCCGCCGGTCAGCGGGCACAACACCGCAAACCACCAGGCCCAGCGATGGATCGATTCCATGGTCGCGTTAAACCCCATGGTCCAGCGCCAGAACAACCCGGCCCGTTCCGAGGCGGTGCCCCGATCAACGCTCTGCTCGACTTCCCGCTCACCGCCAAACCGGCTGACCGCCAAAATCGTCGCGGCATGCATCGCAAACAGCAACACCGCGCCATATAAAAACACAATCGAGAGCATATGGAACGGGTCGTAATACAAGTTCCCGTAGCGCAGCGAAAACGCAACAGTCCAGTCCAAATGCGGGAAAATCCCAAAAGGCGGCGCCTCACCCCAACTGCCCATCAGCAGCGGGCGAATAAAGCCGAGCACCAGAAACAACCAAATTGCCGAGGCAAACGCCCAGGCCGTATGGGTGCCAATCCCCAGCTGGCGCGAGCGCCGGTAAATCCGCGCACACCATAAAATCAGCGAGGTGGTCAGGCATAATCCCGCCATCAACCACCAACCGCCTTGATCTAACGGCGGCAAATGCAGCCCATAAGCGGGCGGCGGCGGCTCCAGCGCCAACCACGGCAAATCACGCACAAATAAAATCGGGTTCCAATGCACCGAGGCAAACATATTCAGCCCGATAATCTCAAAGGCCATGAACCCGAAAATCAACGACGCCACACCCAGCGTCCCCAAATAAACAGGCCCGACCTGCGCATTGCCAATCTGCCCGAGCAAATGACTGAAAGCGGTTTTATTCTCGCGCTCCCAAACACTCCCCGGCACCGCGGCCACCCCGTGGCTCGCCGGACCGCGCACCTGCACGCGGGTAAACAGGTTTTGATACTCAGCCATGGTTCGCCCCTAACTGACTCTGTGTTATTTTTTTCATCATCGCCCCAGGCATAATGCCCCCTAATGACCCGCCGCCGACCATATCGGCAGATGGAGCCACCAGCCCCACCAGGCGGGCCAGCCTTGGGTCCAGAACGGCCCGGAAATCAGAATGCACGCCGCCGAGGCAAAGGTTGCGCCCAGTGCCAGAAACAGCCCCAACCGATGGATCCCCAACGTGCCGATCGAATAGCCGATAATATCGCGAAAAAACGTATCCTCATGCTCGGTGAATTTCACCTCCTCGCCTTTGCCCGGGTTGATCGCCCCCAGCACCAGCGAGCCATGCAGGGATAACGCCATGGTAGTGGTGAAAAACAACGTCACCGCGACCATATGCATCGGGTTATATTCAAAATTCACATAGGCATAGCCAGTGTTTGAGACCCAATCCAAATGGCTCATAATGCCATAGGGAAATCCAACACCCCAAGCCCCCATCAGCAACGGACGGATCACTTCGAGCGACACATAAGCAAAAATCGCGACACTGAACGCCGCCGGCACATGCAGCCCAATCCCCAGTTTGCGCGAAATCTCCACCTCGCGCAGCGCCCAGGAGCAAAACGCGCCAACCGCACAAATCGTAATGATTTGCCAAAGCCCGCCATGCGCGAGCGGCGCAAGGCTCAGCCCATATTTTAAGGCTGGCGGGGCGATATTAATCCGCCAAATATTCCAGGTCGGCCCAATCGCCGCCCCCCACACGATCAGCAACGTGCCAAGCATCGAGAAAAACGCCGTCGTGACCCCGAAAAAACCGACATAAAAGGGGCCAACCCAAAAATCGAATAAATCACCGCCAATCAATGTTCCGCCGCGGACGCGGTATTTTTGTTCAAAACTGAGCATCGCCATCGGGTTGGTCCTTTCCGTGCCCTTGACCGTTCGCGCCGGTGGTCCCCGAGCCTCGCACCGCGAGCCTCGGGGTTCCGGTCACGCTGAGCGTGAAGGCTATTTGCTCGCCGGGATCGACGACATTTGCGACGTCGTCATTGCCGGTCCGGCACCCAACCAATCGAAATGAGGGGTGCTGAGCAGGATGAAGTGAATGAGCAGAGCCAACACAAACAGGAACACCCCGAGTGCAGTCAGAACTCTGCGCGGATCGAACAGCAGCCACATGCGCCACATGATCTATCCTCCCTAACCAATGAGCGAGGTCAGATGACTGGCCTCGATCCGTGCGTGATCAATCAGCATGGCATAGCCATGGGGTCCCGGAATCCAGGGGCGCCATTGCCAGACCAGGAAATGCGCAATCGCAGCGATCGCGCAAAAAACCAAAAAGCTCATCATAAATATTGAATGAAACTCTTTGGCTTCCCGCTCGGTAAGCCCGCTCAGCGAGCCTTCCCGTTCCTGTATTGAGGTTGACATAACTACT
>JAJZEG010000043.1 GCA_021828605.1 Pseudomonadota bacterium
GGGTTTGATCGGACCATGGTGGTGGCGAGCCCGGCCTATGGCGCGGCGGCGGCGGCGATTGAGCGCGCTTATTATCGGCGCTACGCGATGATGCCGCGCGGAGCGGCGAGCTTGCAGGCCTATCTGGGCGCGCGCGTGGCGTTTCGCGCGCTCGCGGCGAGCAATGCGCAAAAAACTCCCCTGGCCAGCCTGAGTGCCACGGTGATTCCGGTCGGGAAATTAGCCAATGGCTGGGGCGTGCAGTTTGATCATGATGGGCAAAATACCAGAAGTTTTTGCCAGCTCCAGCAATGGCAAAGCGGGGTGCTGCGCCCGATTGAACCAGGTCAACCGGGCGCTGTGGCGCCTATCCTTGCTTTTTAGTGCCCGGCTTGGTCGTCGATTTGGGGCTCATTTTGGCGGGGGCGCCCGGCGCTGGGTTGGGTGAGAGTTCGGCGTAATAGGTGGTGACCGCTTGGATATCGGCGGGGCTTAGTTTGCGCGCGATATCGCGCATGGTGTGCGACGGCGCTTCGCTGCGGGTGCCTTTTTGCCAGGCGACTAATTGGCCGGCGAGATAGGCTTGGGATTGCCCGGCGAGGCGCGGGAACCAGCCATGGCCGAGGCCGCCAGCGCCGTGGCAGGCATCGCACGAGGGGATGGCGTGGGGGGTGCCCGGATTTAATCCGCGCATCGCGATTTGAGCGCCGAGGCCGGTTGGGGCGGGGCTGGGCTCGGCCATCGGGGTGACCGGGAGGCTGGCGTAATAAGCGCCGATTTTGGCGCGGGTGGCGGGGGTGAGGCCGACCGCCATCGATTTCATGATCGAATTGACCCTGGTGCCGTGTTTGAACGCGTAGAGCTGTTGCTCAAGATAGGGCGCGTGTTGGCCGGCGAGGGCGGGGAAATTGGCCGCCTTGTTGCCCATGCCGTTGGCGCCGTGACAGCCCGCGCAGGAGGCCACTTCAGGCGGGGCGGCGGCGATGCCGGAGCCCGCAAAGGCTGCCAGCGCGAGGGCCAGGCCGGTGATGGTGATGCTGCGTTGGAACTGCTTGATCATGGAAACGACGTACTCCTGGTTATCGGGGGTTCGATGAGGCCTCGCTTAGATGAGACCCGAGGCGATATTAATGGTCAGGGCCAAAATAACGGTATTGAACACGTAGCCGATCAGCCCTTGCACCGTGGCGATCCGGCGCATGGTGCGCGCGGTGATTTCGACGTCCGAGACTTGGAAGGTCATGCCGATGACGAAGGCGAAATAGATGAAATCCAGATAGTCCGGGCGTTCTTCGTCGGGGAAACGCAGCCCACCGGCGATGGCGCCGCCGGGACGGGGTTCGTAATATTCATGGGCGTAGCGATAGGCGAAAGTGACGTTGGTCATCAGCCAGGAGGCAATCAAGGTGGCTGAGACCAGGGCTAAATAGAGGCCATCATGGCCTTTTTTCACGTTCAGCCCGGAGAAAATCACGATCACCACGAAACTCATCAACGCGCCGAACAGGGTGATTGCGAACAGGGTCCATTCGCCTTCTTCCTGACGCGCGGCGTCGGCTTGGATATAGGTGTGATCGGCACCGATAAAATGGATCGCGACCAGCACCAGATAGGCGGCGACCATGACATCCCAGCTCAAAGCGAGCCGGGTCATCGGCGGCAGGGCGCCAGGCAGGATGGTGGGCAGGAGCGGATAGGCGGCGATGCCGCAGGCGAGGCCTGCGAACAGCCGGGGGCGTCCGCGCACGATTTTATAGAGCAGCCAGTCGGTCATCGACGTCTGATAGCCGAGGATGGGCGATGCTGGAAGCCGGGGCGTTTATCCGATAGGAGCACAGGATGGCACGGATTTCGCTTGATCAGGTGACGCAACGCGACGGCGCGGTTGAGCGACTTGCTGATATTACGCTGGATATCGCGGATTGTGAATTTTTGGTGATTGTCGGCCCGTCAGGGTCGGGCAAGACCAGCCTGTTGCGGTTGATTGCCGGGCTTGAGCCGGTCAGCGGCGGTGAGATCAGGATTGATGGCGTGTGCGTCAATCAGCTTCCCGCTGAACAGCGCGGGCTCGCGATGGTGTTTCAGAGCCATGCTTTGTTTCCGCATTTGAGTGTGGCGGCGAATTTGGGGTTTGCGCCGCGCGGGCGGGGGGCGGATCGGGCGGCGGTTGCGGCCCTGGTGGCGCAGGTGGCCGCCACGCTAGGCTTGGAGCCGGTGCTGGCGCGCAAGCCGCATGAGCTGTCGGCGGGGGAGCGCCAGCGTGTTGCGATTGGTCGGGCGATGGCGGCGCAGCCGCGCGGCTATTTGTTCGATGAGGCGCTGGCTAATTTGGACCCGCTTTTGCGCGCGCAAATGCGGGCGGAGTTGGTTGGGCTTAATCGTCGTTTGCAGACCACGATGATTTACGTCACGCATGATCAGACCGAGGCGATGAGTATGGCGGATCGGGTGGTGGTGATGAAAAGCGGGCGGATTGAGCAGGTGGCGACACCGCGCGTGCTGCATGATCGACCGGTGAACCAGTTCGTTGCCGGGTTCATTGGCACGCCGCCGATGAATTTTCTGGCTGTGCGCACCAACGATGCCGGGTTGATGCTGGCTGATGGGAGTCCCCTGCCCTGCCCGACCGGGTTGCCGGGTGGGATGCGGGTGACGCTGGGGATCAGGCCGGAGCATGTGATGATTGCTGCCGACGGGGTGCTGCGCGGGCGTGTTACCCGGATTGAGCATTTAGGGTTTGAGGCCCATATTTATGTGCGCATGGCGGAGGCGGACTGGGTTATGCGCGCGGGGCCTGATTGCGCCGCGCAGGTGGGGGAGACTGTGCCGATGAAAATTGATCCGACGCGGCTGCATTTGTTTGGCGCGGATGGGATTGTGTTAGAGCGTTATTTCGATTAACAAGTCTTTAGCATCGACCGCATCGCCGGGGCGCACGTGCAGAGCGCTGATTTTTCCAGCAACCGGTGCGTTAATCCGGGTTTGCATTTTCATCGCTTCAATGGCCACTAACGGCTCACCGGCGGCGATGGTTTGGCCATCGCGCACCAGCACGGCGGCGATGGTGCCGGGCATCGGCGCGCCGATTTCCTCGACCCGTTGGTCATCGGCCTTGCGCCGGGCCGGGCGCGCGGGGGTGGCGGCGCGGTTCGGCACTTTGACCACGCGCGGCTGACCGTTCAGCTCGAAGAAGGCGCGGACATTGCCTTCGTCATCGGTCTCGCCCAAAATTTGCAGGCGTACATTGAGGGTTTTGCCGGGCTCGAGGCTGATCGCGATTTCATCGCCGGGCTGCATGCCGTAAAAATACACCGGCGTCGGCAGGGTCGCGACCGGGCCATAGGCGGCGCTGCTCGCGCGAAACGCGGTATAGACCTCGGGATACATCGCGAAGGCGGCCAAGCCGTCATCATCAATCGGTTCGCCGATCCGGCTTTCGGCGTCGCTGCGCAAGGCGGTGAAATCGGCGGGGGCGAGCAGCGAGCCGGGGCGGACATGGTAGGGGGCCTGGTCTTTCAGCACTTTGCGGCTGAGGGCTTCGGGCCAGCCGCCGGGCGGTTGGCCGAGATCGCCGCGCAGCATGTCGACCACCGATTGCGGGAAGGCGACTTCGCAAGCGGGGTCGAGCAGGTCGGCAGTGGAGAGATCCTGCGAGACCATCATCAAGGCCAGATCGCCGACGACCTTCGAGGAGGGGGTGACTTTGACGATGTCCCCTAACGTCCTGTTGGCATCGCGGTATGCCCGCGCGATGTCGTGCCAGCGGGAATCGAGGCCGAGGGAGCGGGCCTGCTCGCGCAGATTGGTGAATTGGCCGCCGGGCATTTCGTGCAAATAGACTTCTGAGGCCCCGGCTTGCAAGTCGCTCTCGAAGGCGGCGTATTGGTTGCGCACGGCTTCCCAATAAAAACTGAGTTGGCGAATTGATTCCGGGTCGAGCCCGCACTCGGCATCGCTATGGCGCCAGGCTTCAACCAGAGAGCCAAGGCAGGGCTGGGATGTTAGCCCGGACAGTGCATCCATCGCGGCATCAATCGCATCGGCCCCGGCGGC
>JAJZEG010000007.1 GCA_021828605.1 Pseudomonadota bacterium
ATGATGCCGCCGCGTCCGGGCAGGTGGATCGGTGCCCCGTCAATCCCGGCGAGGGACAGGACATGGCGCATCCCGTCCTGAAATTTCCCCGGGATCGCGTATTCGAAGCCGACCTTGCTGCTGGGTAGATTGAGTGCTGAGACGTCGGGGCGGTTCAAATCGCAGGTCAGCACGTCGGCGATGGCGCCATCGATCATCACGCGCATGGCGAGCGGCGTCGCGGGGTCAATCGGATCGAACGCCCAACCGGCGATCTCGGCATCTTCGATCCGGTCCAGAAATCCGAGAATCGGACGGGTCGTGCTGCGCGAAGGCGTGTTTTTCATCTTCATCCATTCAATATTCGATCAACCGTTAGGCGTTTGACCGGCCTTTCGGGTGCAATCATCGGTGTTTCAGACTATGCTGTGCTAAACTAACCAGTTCGGCCTTGACGTTCAATCCGCTTTAACTGTCAAATTGTGTGTACTTGCGTGGGGGCGAGCAAGCTTGTAAGGGGGCGGCTTCCGCGCGATCCCGTCGCGAGCCCGGGCCCGTTGGCATGCCCGGCCGCACACCGCGCACCCGCATCGCGGGCACGGAGAGAAGGAGATAGAAATGCCGAAAATGAAGACCAAATCATCGGTCAAAAAGCGATTCAAAATCACCGCAACCGGGAAAGTGATGGCCGGGCATGGCAATAAACGCCATGGGTTGATTAATCGGTCGCAGAAAATGAAGCGCACCAACCGCGGCACCATGGCGCTGCCCGAGCAGGACGGCAAGACCGTCAAGCAGTGGGCCCCCTATGGTCTCAATTAAGGAGCGCAGCAGATGGCACGCGTAAAACGGGGCGTTACCGCCCATGCTCGTCACAAGAAAGTTCTCAATCAATCCAAGGGGTTCGTTGGCCGGTCTTCGACCAGCTATCGGATCGCGCTGGAACGGCTCGAAAAGGCGTTGCGCTATGCCTATCGGGATCGGCGGGTCAAGAAGCGCGAATTCCGCTCGCTGTGGATCCAGCGGATCAATGCGGCGGTGCGTGAGCATGGCATGACTTACAGCCAGTTCATCAATGCGCTGAAGCTGGCGAATATCGAGTTGGATCGCAAGGTTTTGGCCGCGATGGCGTTTGACGATGCGGAAGGGTTTGCCGCGATTGTGCAAGCAGCCAAGGCCGTTCACGCGGAATAGTTTCGCTCCGCCGCCTCCGCTTCCGCTGGTCTCAGGTCAAGGAGGCGGCGGGGGCGGAGGCGATGGTGACGAGGTGTTTTCGGAATAATTGGGCGCAGGCCTCCCAGGAATGCTGCGCGGCGAATTGGTGGCAATCCGCCCGGTTGAGGGTGAGGGCGTGCAGGCAGGCGGCCCGTAAATCATGATCCAGACGCCCGACTTCGGGGTCGGCCCCGGCGATGATGTCGCGCGGGCCGGGCACCGGATAGGCCGCGACCGGCGTGCCTGAGGCGAGGGCTTCGAGCACCACCAGGCCGAACGTGTCGGTGCGGCTGGGAAACACGAATACATCCGCCGAGGCGAAGTGACTGGCGAGGTCGACGCCTTGTTTGGCACCGAGGAAATGGGTGTGCGCTCCGGCGTAACGCCGCTCGAGCGCCGCGCGGGCGGGGCCATCGCCGATAATCACCTTGCTGCCCGGTAGATCCAGATCGAGAAAAGCGGGGAGGTTTTTCTCGACCGCCAACCGACCGACCGAGAGGAAAATCGGGCGCTGGTAAGGGAGGGTTATGGCGCGGCTGGGGTGAAATAAGGTGGCATCGACCCCGCGCGACCAGAGCAGAGTTTTATCAAAGCCGCGCGCGACCAGCTCGCTGCCGAGCGAGGCGGTTGCTACCATTACCCCTGCCCCAAGCCGGTGGAACCGGCGCAGCCAAGCGTAGGAGATGCGGCGCGGCACCATCAGGCGGGCGGCGACATAGTCCGGGAAGCGGGTATGATAGGCGGTGGTGAAGGCCATGCCGAGGGTGCAAGCGATGCGCGCGGCGGTTACGCCCAGCGGGCCTTCGGTGGCGATATGCAAGGCATCGGGGGCGAAGTCCTCGATCATCCGACGCAGGCGGCGACCGCCGCCGAGGACCAGCCGGATTTCGGGATAGGTTGGGCAGGGCATGGTGCGGAACCGATCAGGCCCGATGATGGAAACGACGTCGCCTGCCGCGACGAGCCGATCCGCCACCATCGCCAGCGTGCGCACCACCCCGTTGATTTGCGGGTGCCAGGCATCCGAGATGATGAGAATGCGGTTGGGGTTAGGCAAGTTCGGGATCCACCAAAGCGCGCCGCGATGGGGTTTTGCGGGGTGCGACGAAGGAGTATTTGTTCAGCGCCGCCCAATCGATCAGTTCGAGCCGCCCGTCGAGATGTTCGACCAAGGCGGTGCAGCTTTCCACCCAATCGCCGTCATTGATATATAAAATATCACCGACCATGCGCATTTCGGGGTGATGGATGTGACCGCAGACCACGCCATCGAACCCGCGCGCTGCGGCATCGGCGGCTAAGGCTGTCTCAAACCGGTCAATCGCCTTGACCGCCTCTTTGACCTGGCGCTTCAAATAGGCCGAAAGTGACCAGTAGGGATAACCAAGCCTGGCGCGGATCAGGTTGAAATAACGGTTCGCGACCAGGGCGCCGGTATAGGCCCAATCGCCCAGGAGAGCGAGTATTTTGGCGTAGCGGACCACGGAGTCGAATTGATCGCCATGGGTGATCAGCAGGCGTTTACCATCCGCGGTGTAATGCTCTGCTTCGTCGGCCAGCCTGATTCCGGCTACTTCCAAGCCGAGCGGTAGAAACCGGCGCAAGGCTTCGTCGTGATTGCCGGGCACGTAGGTTACGCGCGTATTGCTGCGCGCGAGGCGCAGGATTTCGGTAATCACCGCGTCATGCATTTTATCCCAATACCAGAACCGGCTGACCCGCCAGCCATCGATAATATCGCCGACCAGATAGAGATGATCGGTGGAGAGTTGTTGGAGGAAATCGGCGAGGAACGCGGCTTTACAGCCACGGGTGCCCAGATGCGTGTCGGAGATGAACACGCTGCGATAGCGGGGGGTAACCAGGGGACCTGTCATGAGGAGGCCGATACGCGAAGAAGTGGCGCCGTGCCTAATGAAACTCTGATGACACAGCAAGGATGTTTACAATTTAGTGACGGTGGTGTGCGCGGTGCGACGGTTGCAGCTTGCGATGAGAGCCCGCGCGGCATACGCTCGCGGCTTAGGGAGAACAACCATGTCCAATTTACAAAGCAAGCAATTTCGCCTGATCCGCCGCCCGGTTGGCGCGGTGAAGCGCGAGGATTTTGCCTTTAGCACTGAACCGGTCGCCGCTCCGGCGCACGGCGAAATCACGGTGGGGATTGATTATATTTCGCTCGACCCGGCGATGCGCGGCTGGATGAATGAGGGTAAATCCTATATCCCGCCGGTGAAATTGGGCGAGGTGATGCGCGCCGGGGCGGTGGGCACGGTGTTGGAAAGCCGAGCAGACGGGTTTGCCGTGGGCGATGTGGTTACCGGGGCGTTTGGCGTGCAGAGTATCGCGACGGTGGCTGGCCGCGACTGCGTGAAGGTTGATCCGAGCCTTGCCGCTAAACCGCTGTTTCTGTCCGCACTCGGCATGACCGGCATGACCGCCTATTTCGGGCTGCTGGAGGTGGGTGAACCGCAGGCGGGCGAGACGGTTGTTGTTTCGGGGGCGGCGGGGGCGGTGGGCAGCCTGGTCGGGCAGATTGCCAAAATCAAGAATTGTCGGGTTGTGGGCATTGCGGGCGGTGCGGAAAAATGTCGGTATCTGGTCGAGGAACTCGGCTTTGATGCGGCGATTGACTATAAATCAGAGCAGGTTTCGGCCAAGCTGCGCGAGCATTGCCCGAAAGGCATTGATGTTTACTTTGACAATGTTGGTGGACAAATTCTGGATGACTGCCTTGCGCAAATTCGGCTGGGCGCGCGCATCGTGATTTGCGGGGCGATTTCGCAATATAACAATACCACGCCGGTCAAAGGCCCCGCCAATTACCTGTCACTTTTGGTTAATCGGGCGCGCATGCAGGGCATGATCGTGTTTGATTATGCCGACCGATATGCGCTGGCGATGCGCGATATTGCGGGTTGGTTGCACAGCGGTTCGCTCAAGAGCCGCGAAGATATCGTCGATGGGATCGAGACATTTCCTGAAACTTTGCAAAAACTCTTCACCGGCGAGAATGCAGGCAAGTTGATTTTGAAACTGTGATCCGATCGCGGCATTTCGGTGTTGGATGTTGCGCGTCAGCAGGGCATGTGCAACATTATGCATAATATCGATAATCAAGGGGGGAGTGTTTAGCGGGCATGCGCTCAGTTTTTGCTGCAACGTCACATGATCATCAATGACATCAGTTATTCTTGAGGCCCGTGGTCTGTCCAAGGGATTTCGAGGATTTATGGCGGTGCAAGATGTTGATTTCGATATTGAAACTGACAGTATTCATGCCCTAATTGGCCCGAACGGTGCTGGTAAAACCACCTGTTTCAATTTGTTGACCAAGTTTTTGCAGCCGTCATCCGGGGTCATTCGATTCGAAGGCCAGGACATTACCAAGCTGCCGCCCGCCGATATTGCGCGGCGCGGCATGGTGCGCAGTTTCCAGATTTCGGCGGTGTTTGGGCATATGACCGCGCTTGAAAATGTGCGCATCGCGCTGGCGCGGCATCGCGGCGGTAATTTTGATTTCTGGCGCGGCGAAAAAATCCTTGATCGGTTCAATGATCAAGCGCGCGCGCTGCTCGCTGAGGTTGGGCTTGATGATCATGCCGAAATGACGGCGGCATCCTTATCGTACGGGCGCAAGCGGGCGCTTGAAATTGCAACGACTCTGGCACTCGAACCCCGATTGATGTTGCTTGACGAACCGACTGCGGGGATGACGGAGGCGGATGTTGAGCGGATTGTCGCGCTCATTCGCAAAATCCGTAAAGGCCGCACCATTCTGATGGTTGAGCATAATCTCTCGGTGGTTTCAGGCCTGTCCGACCGGATCACGGTGTTAGCGCGGGGGCGGGTGTTGGCGGCTGGCGATTACGCCACGGTGTCACGCGATCCGGCGGTGATCGAGGCTTATCTGGGATCGGACCATGCGGGCATCGTTCATGTCTGATGTGCCCATGCTGTGTGTTAGCGACTTGCATGCGTGGTATGATGAAAGCCATGTTTTGCACGGTGTGGGTTTTGAGGTGCGCGAGGGGGAGTGTGTGACGTTACTAGGTCGTAATGGTGCTGGTAAATCCACGACGCTGAAATCGATCATGGGGTTGGTGCCCCGGCGTGCCGGGAGCATTCAGTTTCAGGGGCGCGACGTGATCGCGGCTCGGCCTGATCAGATCGGGCGCGCGGGGATTGGTTTTTGCCCTGAAGATCGCGGGATTTTTTCGGGCCTGAGCGTCGAGGAAAACCTGTTGCTGCCGCCGGTGATTGGGCCGGGCGGGATGAGTTTGGATGATATTTACGCGCTGTTTCCCAATTTGCGGGAGCGCAGCAAGAGTGCGGGCACCAAATTATCCGGCGGTGAGCAACAAATGCTCGCGATTGCGCGGATATTGCGAACCGGGGCGCGTTTATTGTTGTTTGATGAACCAACCGAAGGCCTGGCGCCGGTGATTGTGCAACAGATTGCCGCAATGATTACCGAAATCAAACGCCGGGGTTTTACCATCTTGCTGGTGGAGCAGAATTTCCGCTTCGCCACCCAACTCGCGGACCGCCATTATCTGGTCGAACATGGTCAGGTTGTGGAGATGATTACCCGCGATACGCTTCCCGAGAAGCAGGATATGCTGCATCAGCGGCTCGGGATCTAGAGCGCGGTATGTTCAGCTTGACGCAAGCGCGCCAATCTGACCGCACTCTAGCTTTATGGTGCGAGGCTGATTCACGCTTGTCATTGCCGCGCGCGTTGCGCGTCAATAATAAGCGATCAGGCTCTAACAATCTACTAACAAACCAGGGGAGAAACTGACCATGACGATTTCCAGACGAACTCTGATCGGTAGTGCGGCAACCGGCGCTGCCGTTGCCAGCCTGCCGCTCGGTCGCGCGCGGGCGGCGGGTGACAAGCCGATTAAAATTGCGGTCATTAGCGATTTTTCCGGCCCGTACCGCGATGATGGTGGTCCGACCTCGGTTGCTTGCGTCGAGCAGGCGGTGGCCGATTTCGGGGCGACCCAAAAAGGCTATGACGTTACCGTTTTGAAGGGCGACCATCAAAACAAGCCCGATGTTGGCACCGCCTTGGCCCGCCAATTTTACGATCAAGGGGTCGATCTCGTCATCGATGTTCCCAATACGGCGGTCGCCATCGCGATCAATGGCGTGGCCCATGATAAAAACCGCGCTTTCATCGATTCAGGGGCCGCCGGTTCGTCGCTGACCGATCAATATTGCAATGCGCAAAGCATCCATTGGACCTATGACACCTACATGCTCGCCCAATCGACCGGCGGCGCCATGGTCAAAGCCGGTGGTAAAAGCTGGTTCTTTATCACCGCCAATTACGCGTTTGGTCATTTGCTGCATGATCAAACCGCCGCCGTGGTGAAAAGCCATGGGGGTCGCGTGCTCGGCAACGTCAATTACCCGTTCCCGCAAACCACCGATTTTTCCTCGTTCCTGATCCAGGCGGAATCATCGGGCGCGCAGGTGCTGGGGCTGGCCAATGCCGGTGCTGACACGGTGAATTCGATCAAGCAGGCGCATCAATTCGGCCTGAACAAGAAAATGAAAATCGCCGGACTTCTGGTGTTTATCAACGATGTTCACGGTATGGGGCTGGAGATTGCGCAGGATCTGATCCTGACCGAAAGCTTTTACTGGAACATGAATGATCGCACCCGCGCTTTCACCAAGCGCGTGCTGCCGCGCACCCCGAATAATTATCCGTGCATGGATCAAGCAGGATGTTATTCCGGCACTTTGCATTTCCTCAAGACCGTGCATGCGATGAATAATATGGCGGCGGTCAAGAACGGTGCCGAGCTCGTGGCGGCGATGAAGAAAATGCCGACCGATGATGATGCGTTCGGCAAAGCCTATATTCGCGAAGACGGTCGGTTTATGTGTACCGCTTATCTGTTCAAAGTGAAAAAGCCTGGTGAGAGCAAGATCCCCTGGGATTATTATACGCTCCTCGCCTCGACCCCAGCGAACAAGGCCTATATGCCTTTGGCGCAGGAAACCGCCTGCAAGATTATCAAGGCCTGATCGGTACCACCCACCATGATGATGATTTTCGGCAAACCAGCACCGCTTTTGTTTGGGCAACTCTTGCTCGGCATTATTAATGGCTCGTTCTATGCCATGCTGTCGCTGGGTCTGGCGATTATTTTCGGCCTCCTGCGCGTGATCAATTTCGCGCATGGCGCCTTATTCATGGTGGGTGCTTTCGTCACGTGGGGCCTATTGCACTATCTTGGGATCGATTTTTGGTTGGCTCTCCTGTTCGCACCGCTGATCGTCGCGGCACTGGGGCTGGGGATTGAGCGAGGTTTGATCCGTTTCACCTATAAGCTTGATATTCTCTATGGCTTGCTCCTAACATTCGGATTGGCGCTGGTGTTGGAGGGATTATTTACCAACGGGTTCGGCAGCTCTGGTGTTGCCTATAATCCGCCGAACCTGCTTTCTGGCGTGGTTGATCTCGGCTTTATGTTTTTGCCGGTCTATCGAGGTTTTGTTATCGCGGCGGCCATTATTATTTGTGCTGCGGTCTGGTTCACCGTGGAAAAGACCAGGCTGGGCGCCTTGCTGCGTGCGGCCACCGAAAATCCATCCTTGGTTCAAGCCTTCGGGGTCAATGTGCCCCGGCTGATTGCGCTGACCTTTGCCGGTGGTGTGGGTCTTGCCGGGCTCGCTGGCGTGCTCGCAGCGCCGCTTTATTCGGTCAACCCGAATATGGGCAGCGCCTTGATTGATACGGTCTTTGCGGTGGTGGTGATTGGCGGGATGGGGTCCATCGGCGGTGCGATTCTGACCGGATTCGGTCTTGGGATTATTCAAGGATTTACCGAGGTTTTTTACCCGCCTGCCTCCTCGGTGGTGGTGTTCGCGGTGATGGCGATTGTGTTGCTCACCCGCCCTGCCGGATTATTTGGGAAGGTCGCGTAATGTCCCAACTGATCGCGCCTGATGCTGCACCAGCACAGATGATTTTGGGCTATACCCGCGCTCAAGGAGTCGCGTTTTTGGTGATGCTCGCGGCCCTCGTGATTGGGCCGTTCGTTGCCTATCCGGTGTTCTTGATGCAGGTGATGTGTTTTGCGATTTTCGCGATGGGCGCCAATTTATTGATGGGCTATACTGGACTGTTGTCGCTCGGTCAGGCGGCCTATTATGGGATGGGTGCTTACGTTGGCGGCTATGCTGTGCAAACGCTGCATCTCACGCCGGAGGTTAGCGTGGTGTTTGGCACGCTAACCGGTGCCGTGATTGGTGCTGGCTTTGGCTGGCTCGCGATTCGCCGGCAGGCCATTTATTTTGCCATGATCACCTTGGCACTCGCCCAATTCGTCAATTTCTTTGCGGTGCAGGATACCGGCTTTACCGGTGGCGAAAATGGCATGCAAAATATTCCGCGTGGCAAACTTGCCGATATTGTCTCGCTGCATGGTGATTTGCATTTTTATTTTTTCACGCTGATTGTGTTTTTATTAGCGTTTTTGTTTGTGCATCGCGTGGTGCATTCGCCGTTTGGCCAGGTGGTGAAGGCGATTCGCGAAAACGAAAACCGGGCGATTTCGCTGGGCTATAAGCCGAGCCAGTATAAATGGATTGTGTTCACCATCGCTGCCGGCCTCGCGGGCATGGCCGGGGCGTTGAACGCGCTGGTGACCCATATCGTGACCTTGACCGATGTTGGCAATGCGACCTCGGGCATTGTGGTGTTGATGGTGCTGGTTGGCGGCATTGGCACCATCTATGGGCCGCTGATTGGCGCGGCGATTATTGTTGCGATGCAATATTATCTCGCGAGCTTTAGCGATTGGGTGACCGTTATTCAGGGCGCGATTTTTATCGCCTGCGTTTTGCTGTTTCGCCGAGGCGTTATTGGGGAACTTGCCAGCAAGCTAAAAATCGCCTTATAGACATGATTCTCTATAAAAAACGTCTCGGGAGAGTTCATAATGTCGACGCTTGATCTAACCTCATACGATGCAACCGCCATTGCCGAGCTCATTGAGACCAAAGAAATCACGGCGGTGGAAGCGCTCGATTCTACTCTCCAGCGCATGGACGCTCTCAATCCGAAATTCAACGCCATTTCGATCGACACCCGGGATCGCGCACGGGCTCAGCTCGCTGGTCCGCTGACCGGGAAATTTGCCGGTGTGCCGTTTTTGCTCAAAGACATTGCGCAGGATTATGCCGGGACCAAAATGACCTTGGGGTCGCGCGCGATGCGCAATAATGTCGCCGCCACCAATTCGATTTATGTTGATCGCTGCCTTGCCGCTGGGCTGGTCATTGTTGGGACAACCACCACCCCCGAGCTTGGGCTTAAGGCGGTGACTGAAACCGATTTGCGCGGCGCCACCCGCAACCCGTGGGATCCGAATCGCACGCCCGGCGGTTCATCCGGCGGCGGTGCGGCGGCTGCGTCCGCGCGTTTCGTGCCGATGGTCGGCGCCTCGGATGGTGGCGGCTCGACGCGAATTCCGGCCTCGTTTTGCGGTCTGTTCGGGCTGAAACCGTCACGCGGACGCGTCCCCGATGGTCCGGCGGTTGGCGAGCTTTGGGAGGGGGCTGTCGCCAGCCTCGCTTTGAGCCGCTCAGTGCGCGACTCCGCCGGAATGCTCGATTGCCTCGCCGGCGCGGCACCGGGTGAACCCTTCGTGATCACCCCGCCCGCGCGGCCCTATACCGAGGAGGTCGGCGCTAATCCGGGCCGCTTACGGATCGGCTTTTCGACACGCTCGCCCGTGGGTGGACGCGTCGATCCGGATAACGTCACTGCGGTGCTGGATGCGGCAAAATTGCTGGAATCGCTCGGCCATCATGTCGAGGAAGCCGAGCCGGAGATTGATGGGCGCGCCCTCGCGCTGAGTTACATCACGATGTATTATGGGCATGTGTCTGCCCTAACGAATTACGTCAAACAACTAACGGGGGCGAAGAATAGCGATTTCGAAATCGATACCCGCGCGATTGCCGAGATGGGCAACGCGCTCTCGGTGAGCGATTTCGTGACCTCGGTCTATGGCTGGAATGATTACGCCCGCGCTTTGGGGACGTTTCATCAGCGTTATGATTTGTTCATGACCCCGACCGTTGCCATGGCGCCCTCGAAAATTGGCGAACTCTCGACGCCGCCTTTGAAAGTGCTGCTCGCGAAAATTTCGGTGTCGTTGCGGTTAGGCAAATTGATGCATAAATCAGGCATCGTTGAAGAATTGGCGATGCTTAATTTCGAGCGGACCCCGTTTACCCAGCTCGCTAATTTATGTTTCGTGCCCTCCATGTCGGTGCCGTTGCATCAAACCGCGACGGGCCTGCCGGTGGGCGTGATGTTCACCGCCAAATCCGGCGCTGAAGACGTGTTGTTCCGCTTGGCGGGGCAGCTGGAGCAGGCTGCTCCTTGGGAACAGCGCCGCCCGCCGACCATTTGAGGGGCCGCTTGCTGCGCGGGGTGGCACGCTGATAGACTAAGCGATGTCCTCAGAGTCGTTCGTTCATCTGCGCGTGCATTCGGCTTATTCGCTCTCCGAGGGCGCGATCAAGCCCGATAAAATCGCGTCCCTCGCGCGCGCTGATGCGATGCCCGCCGTGGCCATCGCCGATACCGGTAATTTATTCGGCGCCATCGAGTTCTCACAAGCCTGCATGAGTGCGGGCGTTCAGCCTATTCTTGGCTGCCAGCTGGGTCTGGCGCGCACCGATAATCCGGCGCTGCCGCCGGACCCGATTGTTGCACTCGCGCAAAATGCTGAAGGGTTCGATAATTTATCGAAATTATCCTCTGCTGGATTTCTGGAACCGAGTGCGAGTGGTAAACCGCAAATCAGCTTCGAGACCCTCGGCCAGCATCAGGCGGGTCTGATCCTGCTCACGGGCGGACGCTTTGGCCCGATCGGCCGGCTCCTCGGCGAAGCGCAGCAGACCGAGGCGGCGCGGCTGCTTGATCAATTACGCGAATTGTTTGGTGACCGAATCGCCATCGAACTGGAGCGGCATTTCCTGCCCGCCGAGCGTGCTGTTGAACCTGGCCTGATCGGGCTCGCCGAAGCGGCCCGGATACCGCTGGTGGCGACCAATGAATGTTTTTTCGCCAAGCCCGAAATGCATGAGGCGCATGATGCTCTGCTGTGCATCGCCGAGGGGCGCCTGCTCGCCGAGGTTGAGCGTCGCCGGGTGACCACCGAGCATTGGTTCAAGCCTGCTCAAGCGATGCGCCGCCTGTTCGCTGACCTGCCCGATGCCTGCGATAACACGCTGCATATTGCTCGGCGTTGCGCGATTGCCGCGCCAACCCGCAAGCCGCTTTTGCCGATTTGCCCAAAAGTGCGCCCCGGCAGCACCGAGGCGGAAACGCTGCGTGCGATGGCGCGTGAAGGCTTGGCGCTGCGCCTCGCCGCGATCAACGCCGATGCTGAAATAACGGCCTGTTATGGCGAACGACTCGAATTTGAGTTGAACGTGATTGAACAAATGGGGTTTCCGGGATACTTCCTGATTGTTGCTGACTTTATTCAATGGGCTAAGCAGCGCGGCATCCCGGTAGGGCCGGGTCGTGGGTCGGGCGCGGGGTCGCTCGCCGCTTATGCGTTGCTGATTACCGATATCGATCCGATCCCGTTCAATTTGCTGTTTGAGCGGTTTCTCAATCCCGAACGGGTATCGATGCCCGATTTCGATATTGATTTTTGTCAGGAGCGGCGCGACGAGGTGATTGACTATGTCAAGCGCGAATATGGCGCCGACCGGGTCGCGCAAATCATCACGTTCGGTAAGCTGCAAGCGCGGGCGGCGGTGCGCGATGTCGGGCGGGTGCTTGGCATGCCTTATGGCCAGGTCAATAAGGTTGCCGAAGCAACCCCTAACAATCCTGCCAAACCCATGCCGCTGGCCGAGGCGATTGAGGCCGAGCCGCGCTTGCGCGAGATGCGCGATAATGATGAGAGCGTGCGCCGCTTGCTTGAAATCGCGCTGCAAGTTGAAGGCCTGTATCGTCATGCCAGCACCCATGCGGCGGGTGTGGTGATTGGGGATCGGCCTTTGGCGGAACTGGTGCCGCTTTATAAGGATCCACGCTCGGATTTGTTGATCACCCAATATTCGATGAAATATGTCGAGAGCGCGGGCTTGGTCAAATTCGATTTTCTCGGTTTGACCACGCTAACCATCATCCAGCGCGCTTTGCAATTTTTGCACGGGTTGGGCACCGATATCGATATTGCCAGCATTCCGCTTGATGATGCGAAAACCTATGAAATGCTGTCGCGCGCCGAGGCGGGTGGGGTGTTCCAGCTCGAAACCCAGGGTTTTCGGGATGTGCTGCGCCAGATGCGCCCGGATCGGTTTGAGGATTTGATCGCTGCCGTGGCGCTGAACCGTCCGGGGCCGATGGCGAATATTCCGGCCTATTGTGCGCGCAAGCATGGCGAGGCGTGGGACTCGCCCGATCCGATGCTGGATGCGATTTTGTCGGAAACCTATGGCATTATGGTGTATCAGGAACAGGTGATGCAAATTGCCCAGCTGATGGCGGGCTATAGCCTGGGTTCTGCCGATTTGCTCCGCCGCGCGATGGGTAAAAAAATTCGCAGTGAAATGGAAGCGCAGCGGAAAATATTTGTCGATGGCGCTCAGGCCAAGGGTGTTCGTGAAACCAAGGCCGTCGAAGTTTTTGAGCTTATGGCCAAGTTTGCCGATTATGGCTTCAATAAATCCCACGCTGCCGCTTATGCGCTGGTGGCTTACCAGACGGCGTGGCTGCGCGCCAACCATCCGGCGGCCTTCATCGCCGCCTGCATGTCGCTGTCGCACACCAATCACGAGAAGCTGGCGACGCTGAAGCAGGATGCCCAGCGCCTCGATATCACCGTGCTGGCCCCTGATATTAATGCCTCGGGGGCTGATTTCACCGTGGAGCCGTTGGCCGAGGGGCGCTTGGGGATTCGCTATGCGCTGGCTGCGATCAAGCGGGTTGGCGAGGGGGCGATGCGCGAATTGGTGGCCGCGCGCGGGAACATGCCGTTCCGCGATCTGGCTGATTTCGCGACACGGGTTGATCCGAAGGCGCTGAACAAGGCGCAGATCGAGCAGCTCGCCAAAGCCGGGGCGTTTGATCGGCTTAATGCCAATCGGGCGCAAGTGACGGCCGCTGCTGAGACGATTTTGCGTCGGGCCCAGGCCGAAGCCTTATCGCGCGCGAGCGGGCAGATCAGCATGTTTGCGCAGGACAGCGCGCCTGAGCCGCTCCAGCTTCCCGATATGGCGCATTGGCCCTCGCTCGAACAACTTGGCTACGAGGCCGAAGCCATTGGCTATCATCTGACCGCGCATCCGCTCGATGCCTATCAGGCGGCGCTGAAACGGCTGGGCGTGATTGCCTCGAACCGGATTGAGGCGACCGCGCGCGCGGGCATTACCCGCGCCAAGCTCGCCGGGGTGTTGATCAGCCGCAAGGAACGCACCACGCGCACCGGCAGCCGCATGGCGTGGATTTTGTTATCGGACCAATCGGGCAATTTTGAAGTGACGTTATTTTCGGAAATCCTGGCGCGCGCGCGCGATCAATTAACCGAAGGCACGGCGATTCTGGTTAACACCGAATTGCGGCTCGATGGGGAAACTTTGCGGGTCACCGCCCTTGATTTGGACCTGCTGGACCGCGCGGCTGCCGAAGCGGGGGGCGGCTTGCGCATTGAAATTGATCGACCCGATGCGCTCGCCCCGTTACGCAGTTTGTTAGAGCGCGAGGGGCGCGGCAAGGGCAAGGTGCTCATTGCGCCGCGCATTGGCCACGGCACTCATTTAGATATCGCACTCCCTGGCGGCTTCAAGGTTTCACCGCGTTTGGCGCAGGCGGTGCGGCTGATTAGCGGGGTCGCTGCTGTCGCGGAGCTTTGATCGGGGGCGGGTTTTGCACCGGGTCGCCCGGATGCTATGCAGAGGGTGATGAATAAAACCATTGCAAAACCGGTCTCGGCGCCGCGCGACCCGTTGCTGGTGGCGCTCGGCGAGCGGGTGCGTTTGCTGCGCGCCCGCAAAGCGATGCCGCGCCGCATGCTGGCGCAAACGGCGCTGGTGTCCGAACGGCATTTGGCTAATTTGGAAAGCGGCTTGGGCAATGTTTCGGTGTTGGTGCTGCAAATGGTGGCCCAAGCCCTTGATTGTCCGATTGCCGAATTGCTCGGCGATGAAACCACCGCCAGCCCCGAATGGCTGATGATCCGCGAATCGTTGCGCGGGCGCCCGGTTGAGGATTTGCAAAAGGCGCAGCGTGCGTTGGAAGCCTTGTTCGATTCCACGGCTTCGACCACCAGCCGTTTGGACCGGATTGCCCTGATCGGGTTGCGCGGGGCCGGTAAATCGAGCCTCGGTAAGCTGCTCGCCCAGGCGCTGAACCGGCCCTTTATTGAGCTGGGGCGCGAGATTACCCGCCTTGCCGGGGGGTCGCTGGTTGAAATCCAGGATTTATATGGGCCAACCGCCTATCGCCGCTATGAGCGGCAAGCGCTCGAGGCCGCGCTGCGACATGCGGCCCCGGTGGTGATTGAGACCTCGGGGGGGCTGGTGTCGAACCCGACTAATTTCAGCCTGCTGCTTGGGAATTGCTTCACCATTTGGCTGCGCGCCGCACCCGAGGACCATATGCAGCGGGTGATCGATCAGGGTGATTTGCGCCCGATTGAAGATAGCAACGCGGCGATGGATGATTTGCGGATGATCCTTGCCGGGCGGGCGGCTTTTTACGCTAAAGCGGATTTGATTTTCGATACCAGCGGCACGAACGTGCAGGCAAGTTTTGAAAAATTGCTGTCCGCCGTTAAAACGGCCCTGCATCACGCCTAGGGCAATAATCACCTGAATGGAATCGCAAAATTCCATTCAGGTGATTGAAATTGCTCGCCAAAATATGAGCAGAGTGTTTCTCATCATGTGAGAAACACTCTAAACGAAGGCGCCGCCCAGGGCGATGAGCACCACCCCGATCGAGACCATAATGAGCCCCGCGACTTCTCCGCGTTTGGTGCGTTCGCGCAGGAAAAAATGCCCGACGGCGAGGGTGAATAAAATCTCGATCTGGCCAAAGCCGCGCACCAAGGCGACATTGGTGAGGGCGAATCCGGCGAACCACAAAGCCGAACCGAGCGCCGAGAGCACCCCAATCGGCGCGCCCAGCCGCCATAGACGCAAGGATGCGCGCAAATCGGCGGGGGTGCGCCACGCCATGTAACCGCCTTGGATGAGGGTTTGCAGGAGGTTGGTCATGGTGAGCAGGAGCACCGCTTGCAGCATGATCGGCACCCCGCGCGGCAAAGTGAGCGACGCCGCCCGCAGAGAGACGGCGGTGATGGCAAACGCGGTGCCGGCGCCGAGCCCGCACAAAGCGGCGGGCTGCACCGAGGCGCGCGCCAGCCCTGCGAGTGATTTGACCTGCCCGGCCAGGGATAAGGCCATGACCCCGGCCAGGGCCAGGAAAATCCCGGCAATCGCGACCGGGGCTAAATGCGCGCCCTGAAACAGCACCGAAATCACCACTAATTGCGCCGCTTCGGTTTTGGCGTAGGCAGTGCCGACCACGAAACTCCGATAGGCGAAGGCGCGGATGAGCAAAACCGTGCCAAAAATCTGTCCCACCCCGCCGATCAGGCAGAGGGTGAGAAATTCCAGATGAATCGCCGGGAGGTGTTGGCCGAGCAGCAATAAAGCGCCTACCAGCAACAGGCCATCGATGGGGAGCGCATAGATATAGCGCACAAACCCGGCAGCGCCCGCCGGCAACACGCCGCGCAGCCGCGCTTGCAAGGCGGTGCGCCACACCTGAAACAAGGCGGCGCCGGTGGTGACCACGAC
>JAJZEG010000344.1 GCA_021828605.1 Pseudomonadota bacterium
CACATGCTCGGGATAAACAAATAATTTCATCCCGAAGCCGCCGCCAACATCCGGCGTGATCACCCGAAACCGATCGGCGGGCACGCGAAACACCGCCTGCGCCAGAATATCCTTGAGCAGCCAACCGCCCTGGGTGTTGCTGGTCAGCGTCCAGCGTTCGCTGCTCGGGTCAAACGCGGCCAAAGCCGCGCGCGGCTCCATCGCGTTCACCACGATCCGATTATTCACGATCCGGAGCGCCGTCACATGCGCCGCCTGCGCAAACAACGCGTCAACCGCGTCCTTATCGCCAATCGCCCAGTCGAACACGGTGTTCAGCTTCGCCTCGGCATGCACCTGGGCAGCCTGCGGATCGCGCGCCTGGGCCAGACTGGTGATCGAGGGTTTGGTGTCATAATCGACCAAAATCGCCTCCAGCGCATCGCGCCCGGCACTGATCGATTCCGCCACCACCATCGCCACCGCCTCACCGACATGACGCACAGCGCCTTGCGCCAAAACCGGTCGCGGCGCATCGGCCCGCGCCGAGCCATCCTGATTGGTGATCGGCACCATGCACGGAATCGCGCTGATCCCATCGGCGGCCAGATCCGCAGCGGTATAAATCGCCACCACCCCCGGCAGCGCCAAAGCGGGTGCGATATCGATCGCGGTAATCGTGGCATAAGCGTGCGGTGAGCGCAGTATCAACAGTTGCAACGAACCGGGCGCCGTCACGTCATCGGTATAGACGCCCTGCCCCTTGAGCAGCCGCACATCTTCCACCCGCTTCACCGGCTGCGCCATACCAAATTTCACCATTTTATTCCCCTACCGCTTTCACACGCGCGGGCGCGTCCATCACCGCCCGCCCTGTCGCAAAATAACCGACCTCAAGGATATGAGCATCCCGCCGAAATACAATATCGCGCAATCATCCGCTCTTAACCCGCTCCAACACCGGCGGCAGCCGGAGCAAAAATGGGCCGGTGCCCGGCACAAGCGCCAGCAGCGCCAGTAAAGCCGCCCGGCTCTGCCCCCAGAATGCCGATAAAAACAACAACAACCCGCCCACCGCGACGGCAATCACCGCACTATCGCCGGTCAGCATCCCTGACGCGCGCACCACCGCATCCAGCGCGATCAACAGATAAATCAACGCCGATACCAGCACCGCCCGCCGATCAATCACCAGCGCCACCATGATCAACGCCCCATAGAGCCCAATCGCGATCGCCGCATGCGCCAGCCGCAAAGCGGGCGGCAGCCACACAGCGCGGGTCAGATCCAGCCCGAAAAACAGCGGCTGCACAATCAACGGCGCGGCCAGCATATGCAGCCAGAACGCCACATCGGCCCGGCGCGTCCGGCGGGTCGGATCGCTCAAATCCCAGCGCATCGCGAGCGCCAAAATCAGCACACCGCCGAGCAGTACCAGCAACCCAAAATGGGTCCGGCTCGCCGGGATCAGCGCGGTGATCAGCGCCAGCCCGATCAGCACCGCCGAACCCGCGGCGCAGGCCACCGCAATCGGCACCTTGAACGCGCGCCAATGCAGCAGCGCCGCCGCCGCCGCCACCACGCCGACCATCAGCACCACCATTGCGTTCGAGGCGAAAAATCCAAGCGACATCCCGGCCCCATGCGCGGGGGTTGCCGCGCCATAGAGCCGGACGATTAAAGGCGCGAACAGGCCAAACGCCGCCCCAGCACCCCCGATCACAAAACCAAACACCAGCATAATACTCGGCAACGCCATCCGCCGCTTTGCGGTAAAATAGCGAGCGAGCAACCAGGCGGTCCCCGCCGTCAGCAGCCCCGCCCCGGTCGGCCCGGCAATTTTGCCGCCCACAAAACTCATGCCGACCAAAAACAAAATAATCGCAATCGACACGAAAATATCATTGAACCCGGTCAGCAGCCGAAACTGCTCCTCATCCGCCTGACCGGCCCGCCTGCCCGCGATAAAATCCTGAAACGCCGCCACCGCCTGCGGCGTGAGCGCCCCCGCTTGCACCGCCTCGTTCAAATCAGCCTCGGTAAACATTTTCGCTCCTGTTCACAAATTTGTGTTCACCCAAAATGGAATAAAACCCGGCTTGCTCGTGTCTTGCCTGTATCGCACATTTCAGGAGACGACCATGAGCACCGACCCCAGCCCCGACGACCTCAATAACCCCAATCCCGCCAATCCCGCCCGGCGGCGCATCATGGAGTGCGCGAGCTGGATCGGCGCAGGCCTGGTCTGGAGCCTCGCGGGCGGCGTGCCCACCACCCTCGCCGATCTGGCCAGCGCGGGCGAAGCCTCGGCGGCGACGCGTCCCTTCACCTTTTTGCAAATCAGCGACAGCCATATCGGCTTCAAGGCCCCGGCCTACCCGGATGTGCCCGGCACGCTGACCAAAGCCATCGGCCTCGCCAAATCGATGCGCCATGACGCCGCTTTCATCCTGCATACCGGCGACATCACCCATCTGTCCAAGCCCAGTGAGTTTGCCACCGCGCACGGCATCAACCAGGGTGCGGGCATGACCATCCATCACGTCCCCGGCGAGCATGACATGCTCGATCCCGGCAAAAAACTCTATCTCGAGCGCTATGGGCGCGGCACCAAAGGCATGGGCTGGTATAGTTTCGATGCGGGCGGCGCGCATTTCATCGGGCTGGTCAATGTGGTGGAAACCCTGCCCAACGGCCTGTGGCTGCTGGGCCGCGAACAGCTCGCCTGGCTGCGCGATGATCTGAAAGCCGTTGCTTCCTCCACCCCCATCGTGATTTTCGCCCATGTCCCGCTCTGGGCGGTCTATCCACAATGGGGCTGGGGCACCGCCGACGCCCCCGTCGCCTTCGCCATGCTCAAGCGCTTCGGCTCGGTCACGGTGCTCAACGGTCATATTCACCAAGTCTTGCAAAAAATCGAAGGCGACGTCACGTTCCATTCCGCGCTCGCCACCTCGTTCCCGCAACCCGCACCCGGCAGCGCCCCGCATCCCGGCCCGATCATGACCCTCGCCGCCGACAAGGTCACCCGCGAACTCGGCATCCGCACCGTGAAACTCCGCACCGGTAAGCTTGGAGGGGGACAATCCCGCCTCGCAACCATCGACACCACCCTGGCCTGATCGGAGCCTCTATCATCATGACCCGCCCAACCTCCCGACGATTACGCCAGATCTTCCCCATCCTCGTCGCTGGCCTCGCCATCGCCCTGCCCGGCATCGCCTTCGCCGCCACCCTCCATGTCACCATCAATAACTACGCGTTTGCCCCCGCCGCCCTGACCGTGCATCCCGGCGACACGGTGATCTGGACCAACCGTGACGATGTCACCCACACCGTCACCGCCCGCAACAAGCAGTTCAGTTCCGGCCTGCTCGCCCCCGGCAAAAGCTTCAGCTTCGTTTTCCATCAGCCGGGCACCTACGCCTATATCTGTGCGGTGCATCCGTTCATGCGCGGCTCGGTCACCGTGCGCTGAGGAACCGGATTCCCGATCAGGCTGAGCCAGAGCAGCAGCGATTCCGGGCTCTGGCTCTCCCCGCGACCCTGACCCTCTATCGTCTGGCGCGCGCGCTTTGTGCCGACCGTGCGCGCGCCGACGATTTACTCCAGGAGACCTATTTGCGCGCTTGGCGCTATTTCGCGGGCTATCAAGGCGGCGACATCCGCGCCTGGCTGGCCGCGATCATGCGCAATCTGCATCGATCCGGCCTCGGCGCCGACCCGCCTTTGGTCGATCTGAGCACCCTCGATGATCAGCCCGATCCCGCGCCCGACCCCGAACAATCCGCCATGCGCGCCCATGAAAACCGGGCCTTGCGCCACCATCTCGCCGCCCTGCCCGACGCCTTGCGCGAAACTTTGTTACTCCGCGAATTCGCCGATTTATCCTATGCCGAAATCGCCAAAATCCAGAACGTGCCGGTTGGCACCGTGATGTCGCGTCTCGCCCGCGCCCGCGCCACAATCAGAGAAATGCTGCACCATGACCTGTGACGATCAAAATCTCGCATTGAACGCCCTGATCGAC
>JAJZEG010000194.1 GCA_021828605.1 Pseudomonadota bacterium
TGCCCGCCTCGTCATGGAACCAAAAATCCTCAGGCAAATGAGCAAACGGCACAAAGCCCGACGCGCCGGTTTCCAGCAAGGTCACAAACAGCCCGAACCGGGTCACCCCGCTGATCCGCGCGGCAAACTCATCGCCGATCCGATCCGCCAAAAACGCCGCCAAATAACGATCCGCCGATTGCCGTTCCGCATCCGCCGCCCGCCGCTCGGTGCTGGTAATCTGCGCCGCCCAATCAGCAAACTGCTCGGCTGCACGCGACGCCAACCCATCGCTGCCCAGCTTTAATCCGGCAATCAGTGCGCGATGCACCAATAAATCGGCATAACGGCGAATCGGCGAGGTGAAATGCGCATAGGCTGCCAAGCCCAGCCCGAAATGGCCAATATTTTCCGGCGCATACTCGGCCTGCGACTGGCTGCGCAAAATCGCCTCATTGATCAGCGCTGCTTCAGGCTGATCCGCAACGTTGCGCAAAATCTGATCCAAATCCCGTGGATGCAGCTGATCGACCGGCTTGAGACTGATCGAAAAACTGCTCAGCAAACCCCGCAGCGCATCGAGCTTCTCCGCCGAGGGCGGCGCATGCACCCGATACATGCAGGGCTGCACCACCCGTTCCAACTCTTCCGCCGCCGCCACGTTGGCGAGGATCATGAACTCCTCGATCAGCCGATGACTATCAAGGCGCGGACGCGGCGTTACCGCGGCAACATGCCCATCCGCCCCCAGCGTGATCTGGCGCTCGGGCAAATCCAAATCCAGCGTGCCGCGCGCCCGCCTTGCGGCCAATAACAGCGCATAGGCACCAAATAAATGCCCAATCGTGCCACCCGGCAACCCGGCCGCTTCCTGCTTGGCTTCATGGGCCGCCTGCGCCTGCTCATAGGTCAGCCGCGCCGCGCTGCGCATCAGCCCGCGCCCGAACCGGTGCGATAATTTCCGCCCCTCCGCGCCGATCCGCATCTCGACGAACAAGCACCCCCGATCCTCATCCGGGCGCAGGCTGCACCAGCCATTCGACAAGGCTTCGGGCAGCATCGGCACCACCCGATCCGGGAAATAAACCGAATTGCCGCGCGTCCGCGCCTCGCGGTCTAACGCCGAGTCCGGCGTCACATAGGAGGCGACATCGGCAATCGCGACAATCAACCGATAACCCTGGCCCTCCGGGGCCGCGAACACCGCATCATCGAAATCCCGCGCATCGGCCCCATCAATGGTCACCAAAGCGGTGTCGCGTAAATCGGTGCGGGCGCCGAGCCGGGTCGGCCCCGCCGCCTCGGCTTCGGCCAGGGTTTCGGGAGCAAAAATATCGGGAATCCCCAGGCTCGCAATCGCAATCAGGCTAATCGAGCGCGCATCGTCAATCGCGCCCAAACACGCGATAATCCGCGCCTTTTGCAAACCAAGCGCAGCACCGGCAATCGGCTCGGCGCGCACAATCATCCCCTCAATCGCCTCGCCTGCCGCCCCAGCCGGCACCAGCCAATCGGCCCGAATTTTCCGGTCGACGGGCTCAATCCGCCCACCTTGCTCCGGCACTGTCGGGTTGGTCGCGCGAAACACCCCGATGAGCGTAATCGGCACCCGGTCGAGCAGTTTGATCGTGCGCCCGTCATACCGGTCGCCGCCAATCGGTCGCAGCCGCGCAAGCACCCGTGAGCCCGGCGCCAAAGCCGGTTGACCACTGCGCTCGGGGCGCAAATAAATCACCGGCGGTCGGCCGCCGCTCCACTCAACCGGCTTGGCCAGCGGCTGCCCGTCGCGGTCCAGCCCGGTGACAATCACCACGCAGCTTTCCGGCAACCCACCCGATTTTTTCGCGCCAGCGTGCGACGCACGAGGGCTCTTTGACTCAGGGCGCTTTATTTTTTTCGGTCCGCGCATCAGGGCTGGCCACCGTAACGCGATCGGGTGCGCGACGGGGGCCGCGCGTCGCACCGGTCAAAACACTCAATGCGGGGTTGCGACAACGCCAAGGCCATAGGCGTCATGTAATCTTGTTACCGCGCCTTGCCGACACCCTGACCGTGCGATGACGCAACTTTTACCAACCTGCGGCTTTACGATCACAGAAGGTGGCGAAATTACCCGGTGCTGTCGCGCGCCAAACCCGCCTCGATCAATTCAATCGTCGGCGCCACCCCGTATAAAGCGACGAATCCGCCAAAGCGCGGCCCCTCGCTCTGGCCGAGCAGCACCTGATACAAGCAGGTGAACCAATCACGCAACGCCGCGAACGGGTGGCGCTTGCCCACCTCGAAAATCAAGGTTTGCAAGCTCTCCGCATCATTCGCGGCGGGCAGCGCGCGCAACGCCGCCGTCAAATCCTGCAACGCCACCCGCTCGGTCGGGTTGGCCGCGCGATATTGCTTCGCCGGGCGCACGAAATCTTGATAATAGCGCACGGCATAATCCACCAACCGCGCCAAAAACGGCTCGCTCTCCGGGCTGGCATCGGGCCGGTAGGCGCGAATAAAGCCCCACAGCAAATCCGGCGTTTCAGCATTCACCACCGAGGCCAAATTAAGCAACATACCAAACGGAATCGCACTGCCCGACAAGGTCGGGATCACCCCGCCATGAATGAACCAGGCCGGATTCTCCTCCGCCACCCCACGCCCGGCGCGCAGCGCATCGACGCTGGCAATATATTCATCGGTCGCTTTCGGGATCACATCAAAATACAGCCGCTTGGCGCGCTGCGGCGCGGCAAACATGAACTGCCCCAGGCTCTCCTCGGGCCCGTAGGACAAAAACTGCTCCACCGAGAGGCCGTTGCCCTTCGATTTGCTGATTTTCTGCCCGGCCTCATCCAAAAACAACTCATAGGTAAAGGTCTCCGGCGGCGCTGCTCCCAACGCCCGCACGATCGCGCTGGATAATTTCACCGAATCGATCAAATCCTTGCCGGACATTTCATAATCGACATCCAACGCGAACCAGCGCATCGCCCAATCCGCTTTCCACTGCAATTTGGCCGCACCATCCAGAATCGAGGTGGTAAAATTGGCCCCGGTTTCCGGATCAGTCCAGCTCACCATCGCCGCCTCGGCATCGACCTGATCGATTCGCACCTGCATCACCACCCCGGTCTCGGGATGGATGGGCAAAATCGGCGAATAGGTCGCCCGCCGCTCCGGCCCGAGCGTCGGCGCAATAATGTCGCGAATCGTATCATGATGCGCGGCAATGGTGCGCAGCGCCGCATTGAACCGCCCGCCGCGATAATAATCGCTTGACGAGGCAAATTCATACTCAAAGCCAAACCGGTCCAGAAACGCCCGCAACCGCGCATTATTATGCGCACCGAAACTCTCATGGGTGCCAAACGGATCCGGCACCTGGGTCAGCGGCTTGCCAATATAAGCGCGCAGCATCTCCTGGTTCGGCACATTGCCCGGCACCTTGCGCAGCGCATCCATATCATCGGAAAAGGCCAGCAAGTTCGAGGGCAGGCCGGTCAATTTGGTAAAAGCCAGCCTGATCCATGAGGTGCGCGCCACCTCCATGAAGGTGCCAATATGCGGCAGCCCGGACGGCCCATAGCCGGTCTGAAACAACGCATGGGATTTGCCACTGCGCGCCAGCCGGGTTGCCACCCGCTCAGCTTCACGAAACGGCCAGGAATTGGGAATAGCAAGCGTGTCACTCATGCAGCGGGCTGTAACCGCCGTTTCGCCCGAACGCAAACCACGATATGAGCATTCATGGCTGCCGCACCGATTCTGCTCCCCGACGCACCCTGTCTCGCGGTCGCCCATGGTCATGCGGCGATCCTGACAATCGAGGGCGAAATCCTCACTTTCAGCCTCGATGCAGCCCGCCTCGCGCTGAAAACCATGAACCCGCCGATCCTGATCCATGCGCCCTCGGTGCAAAAGCGCCTCGGATCGTCCTTCCCCTGCTATGATCTGCTCGAACTTTTCGCCTTTATCCGGCCCGCGCAAAATTGCGCGCCCACCCCGGCCGGCCTCGCCCGCGCGCTCGATG
>JAJZEG010000381.1 GCA_021828605.1 Pseudomonadota bacterium
CGACTATACCCGCGAACTGGCCTTGATCGCGACCGAGCCCACCCTGGCGGGCGATAGCGAAACCCGCGGCATCGCCCGTCTGGTCGGCTCGGATACCGATAATACCGAAGCCGAATTCGCGATTCTGATCGAACCCGCCGCCAAACAAATCGGCCTCGCCACCGCCTTGATGCGCCGCCTGATCGATTGGGGCCGCGCGGAAGGGGTGCAAACCATCACCGGTGACATTCTCGCCGATAACAGCCCGATGCTGGCCTTTGTCGAAAATCTCGGTTTTACCCTCCGCCCTGCTGCGGATGATACCGAGATTATCCACGCGCGCCTCAGCCTGACCTGACCCCGATCAAAGCCTGATGCGCATTCTCCGCACCCCGCTCAAGCCCGATTACGTGCTGATGGCGATGACCCTGCTCTGGGGCGGCACCTTCATCATCACCCGCAACGCGTTGACGCTGCTCAACCCGTTTCTGTTCATCGCCGCCCGCTTCGGCCTCGCCGCGCTGATCCTGATCAGCCTGCTGCGCCCCAACCTGTTTGCGCTCCGCAAACGCGACCTCGCCGCCGGCCTGCTCATCGGCGTCACACTCTTCTTCGGCTACGGGTTGCAAGCGGTCGGGCTGCTGCGCGTCGCCAGCGCGCAATCCTCGTTCCTCACCGCCCTTTACGTACCCATGGTGCCGCTGCTCGAGTTTCTGGCCTTTCGCCGCCGCCCGCAGCCCATCCCGGCTCTGGGCATCGCCATCGCCTTTCTCGGCCTGATCCTGGTCTCAGGCCAGACCGTGCATCGGTTTCACATCGCTCCGGGCGAACTCTTCACCCTCGGCGGCGCGCTCGCCGCCGCCATCGAAATCGTGCTGATCAGCCGCCTGACCAAAGGCACCGACCCGCGCCGCATGGCCCTGATCGAACTGCTCACCGTCGCGCTGCTCGCTCTGCTCGCCAGCCAGGTGGCGCCAATCCCACCCCCCACCAACCCGAGCATCAGCCCTCTCGCTTTGCTGCTCTGCATCGCGGTGATGGGCAGCGCCACCGCCTTCATCATGGTCGCCCAAAACTGGGCGCAAAGCCTGGTCTCGGCCAACCGCGCCACCATCATCTACAGCCTGGAGCCGGTCTGGGCCGGCCTGATCGGTGCGGGCTTCGGCGAACATTTCTCGCCCCCACAAATCCTCGGCGCCGGCCTGATCATCGGCAGCGTCCTGCTCTCCCAATGGCGCCCCGCCGCTGCGTTGCCATGACCCTCAGAGTGCTTTGCGTTTAGAGTGCTTTGCGTTATCACGCACGCACTCTATGTTTGTTTGGCGAGCAATTTCATGTGACTGGATTGAATCGGCCGATTCAATCCAGTCACATATTGCTCTAACCTGCATCCCGCGTCTCAGCGTCCTCGCGGTCCTGCGCCCCATGCCAGATGCGGAGGATACGCACGGTCTCGGCCAATGGATCGACCTCGTAGATGATCAAATAGGGCCATACGGCCACCAGCTCGCGGGTGCCGATGGCCAGACCAAGGCGGCCACGGTTGGGAATTAGCGCCAGCCTGTCGCCAGCATGGACGAGAGCGCGCAAAAGATTTGCCGCCGCTTGGGGATTCAGGGCTTCGAGATAGGCAACGATCCTATCGCGATCCGCCAGGGCGCTCGGTCGCCACTCTACCCGCATGTAAACCTCCTTGCGCCCGTACCCACCCTAAATCTGCCATCCAGCAGATTTGGGATCAGGGCCATTCAAGGCTCACGATAAAGGCGACGCAACGCGAAAAAATCAAATCAGTGCTCGGCGATCTTCCGGTTCAGCCGCTCGATCTCGCGCAGCATTTCGGCACGCACCTGATCGTGGGACGTGCCCGGACGCGGATCGGCGCGCGCGTGCGCAATGGCGGCCTCGAGCAGCCTGCGCTCGGCCTCGCGTTCGGGATCAATCGGCGGCGCAGTCTGGTCCATTCGGCAGGCTCCGGGTTAAGCACCAGGGGTTCGGAACGATAGTGACCGACGATCTCGGCATGACGGCCCATATCAGCCCGAACCAGAGCGTCAGATTTTGGCTGGAAGCCCATTATTGTCAAGCGATGAATGCCGTGAAATCACGAGCAACCGCGCAGAAAACCCGGAGAAATCGACCCGGTTTGTGACCCACCCTGCGCTCGCCCCCTATCGCCACATCCGTTGCAACTCAGGATGCCGGTCGACGAACTGATGTTTCAGCGCCCCCAGAATATGCAGGCTCAGCAGCGTATAGAGCGCATAGCCGCAATCAGTATGAATCGCGCCAAACAACAGATGCAAATGATGCTTGGTCGCCGCCGACAGGCTGGTGATGAAACCCAACCGGAACCAGGGGATCACCCAGAACAACACCAGCGGATGGCTCGCCGCCGCCGACCAGGCGGAATCATGGATCCAGCCGGTGATCGGCAAGGCCAAAATCAAGCCATACAGCGCCAGATGCGCGCTATGGGCCAGAACCCGCTCCCAGCGCGCATAGCCCGCCGGAAATGCCGGTGGCTTATGGGTCAGCCGCCAGATCAGCCGCACCAGCACCAAACCAAGCACGGTGATGCCGATCGATTTATGCAAATCGATCATCGGCCTGATCCAGGCATCCGGGGCATAATTCGCGCCAATCCCCAACCCGATATTCACCGCAATCATCGCCGCCAGCGCCCAATGCAGCAGCATCGCGGTGCGGGTATAATGCTCGGTCTCAGTCATTCCGCACTCCTTCGGGTTATCGACAAAATTGTCGATTTGCAGTCTCCCTTAATTTGTCGTTAGAACCGCGTCGAGTCACCAACACGGTGTCATCCGCCCGCGCCCTGCACCCCAACCATGAATGGATGTCCCGTGAACCCTCTCGATCAGGCGCGCCGTGCCGCGTCACCGCGTCTCACCCCGCCGCCCACCCCCTGGCATAGCGTGCTGATCCATGGCGCGGTGTTCGCCCTCTGGCTCGGCCTGTTCGCCAACGCCTTCATCGCCACCGGCCTCACCGGCTGGGCGGTCGGCCTCGTCTATATCGGCTATGACACATTTTTACTCCTCTTCACCTTCTGGCAAACCTTTTCGCTCCGCACCTCCGAGCCGCCACCGCTGGCCGCAGCCGGATCGCGACCCTCGGTCACCATCATCATCGCCGCCTATAACGAAGCGCCCGCCCTCGCCGCGACCATTGCCGGCCTGACCGCGCAAACCGACCCGCCGGAGGCGATCCTCCTCGCCGATGACGGTTCCACGGATAACAGCGACGCCGTGCTCCAGCGGCTTTTCGCCCTCACCATCCCGGCTTTGGGCATGATCAGCGCAGCAAGCCCGGTCGAGCCGCGTCTGCGCTGGCTGCGCCTCGCCCATGGCGGCAAAGCCCGCGCCCTCAACGCCGCCTTGGACCATATCACCACCGATCTGTTCGTCACCGTCGATGCGGATACGCTGCTCGACCCGGATGCGCTGCGCGCCATGCGCGCGGGCTTCGCCGCCGATCCCGCTCTGGTTGCCGCAACCGGCGTGCTCGCGCCGCAATGCGGGCCAGGCATGCAGGGGCGCTTGTTTGAATATTTCCAAACCTACGAATATGTCCGCAATTTTCTCGGCCGCTTCGCCTGGATGCGCCTCGATAGCCTGCTCTTGATCTCCGGTGCCTTTGCCGGGTTTCGCTACCGCGCGGTGATGCAGGTCGGCGGTTTCGACCCTGATTGCCTGGTCGAGGATTATGAATTGATCCACAGGCTGCGCCGCTATGGCTATCAGCAGGGTCTGGCCTGGCGCAGCGCGGTGCTCGGCACCGCGCGGGCCAAAACTTCAGCCCCCGCAACCCCGCTCGCCTTCCTGCGCCAGCGCCGCCGCTGGTTTGGCGGATTTTTACAAACCCAATTCTGGTATCGCGACATGGTCGGCGCGCGCCGCTACCGCGCGCTCGGCACCGCGATGCTGCCGGTCAAAGCCATCGATAGCTTCCAGCCCCTCTATGGTCTCTGTG
>JAJZEG010000119.1 GCA_021828605.1 Pseudomonadota bacterium
TTAATCACCGTCATTGAGCTTGATGCAACCATCGCACCAATGGCCGCACCACCGATGGCACACGCGCCCCGATCCCCGGACCCGCCGCCTTGCGCAGCGCCGTGATCAATGCCGCCTTCGCCACCAAGCCAGGCAGCGCCTTGACCTTGCATAAAACCCAAGGCGATAATCATTTCATCGTCGCGGTCACCAAAATTACCCCGCCGACCCTCAAACCCTACGCCACGATCAAGGCCGCCGTGCTCGCCGACTGGACCGCGCATCAGCTCGAACATGCGCAAAACATCGCCGCCGCCCAATTGCTGAGCGCGGTCAAATCCGGCCAAACCCTGACCCAGGCCGCGAGCACAGCCGGCCTGCCGGTCACCGTGGTCGGCCCGTTCGGGCGCAGCAAATTGCCCAAGCCCCTGCCCAAGCAACTGCTCTCGATTTTGTTTTCGCTGAAAGTCGGCCAGCCAACCATGCTGCAAACCCCGATCGGCTTCATCGTGGCCACCGTCACCGCCATTGACGAACCCAAAGCCACCATCGCGAAAAACCTGCAAACCCGCCTCGGCATCGCGCTCGACAACACGATGCAAACGGTCGCCCTGCAAAGCTTCGCCAGCGGCCTGCGCCAGCGCGATCATGTCAAAATCAACGATAAAACCCTGCGCCAAATCAGCTCGTAAGCGATCAACCTCCCGCCGATCCGCATGCCCAACCGGAGCCACAATGGACGCCGCCACCGCCGATCATCACAGCAGTTTCATCGCCCGCTACACGACCAGCCCCGGCGCGCTGGTCTGGCGGGTGCTGGCCGCTGATCTGATCACCCCGGTCGCGGCGTTCCTGCGCCTCGCCCACGGCAAGCCTTTTTCGCTCCTGCTGGAAAGTGTCGAAGGGGGTGCGGCGCGGGGTCGTTATTCGGTGATCGCGTTTGCCCCGGATCTGATCTGGCGCTGCGAGGCCGGCGCGGTCAGCATCAACCGCACCGCCGATACCGCGCCCGACCAGTTCACCGCCGATCCGACCGATGCCTTCACCAGCCTGCGGGCGCTGATCGCCGAAACCCGCCTGACCCTGCCCGAACATCTGCCGCCGATGACTGGCGGCCTGATTGGATATTTGGGCTATGACATGGTCCGGCTGATGGAAACCCTGCCCGCCACCAACCCGGACGTGCTCGCCATCCCCGATGCGGTTATGATGCGCCCCGGACTGTTCGCGATTTTTGACTCGGTGCGCGACGAAATCACCCTCGCCGCCCCGGCCTGGCAGCGCGACGGCATTAGCGCGCAAACTGCCTATGACGCCGCCATCGCCCGGCTCGACGCCGCCGAGGCCGCCCTGGACCAACCGACCCCGCCGCTGCTCGGCTCAACCGCCCCCGCCGGACCACCGCGCTCGAACATGACCGAAGCGCAATTCAAATCCATGGTCCAACGCGGTCGCGACTACATCAATGCGGGCGATATTTTCCAGGTGGTCGCCAGCCAGCGTTTCGCGCTCGACTACACCGCTCCGCCTTTCGCCTTTTATCGCAGCCTGCGCCGGATCAACCCAGCGCCCTTCCTGTTTTTCCTTGATTTCGGCGCCTATCAGGCGGTCGGCTCCAGCCCGGAAATCCTGGTCCGCCTGCGCGATGACACCATCACCATCCGCCCGCTGGCGGGGACCCGCAAACGCGGTGCGACCCGCGCCGAGGACGAGGCGCTCGAAAATGAACTGCTCGAAGACCCCAAAGAACGCGCCGAACATTTGATGCTGCTCGACCTCGCCCGCAACGATGTCGGTCGCGTCGCCAAAATCGGCTCGGTCAAAGTCACCCAAAGCTTCGCCATCGAGCGGTTTTCCCATGTCATGCACATCTCCTCCACCGTCGAAGGCCAAATCCGCGACGATGCCGATGCGCTCGACGCCCTGATTGCCGGCTTTCCCGCCGGCACCTTGTCGGGGGCCCCCAAGGTGCGGGCAATGGAGATCATTGAGGAGTTTGAACCCTCGCGTCGGGGCCTGTATGGCGGCTGCATCGGCTATTTCGCCGCCAACGGCACCATGGATACCTGCATCGCGCTGCGCACCGCCTTGATCAAGGATCAAACCCTCTATGTGCAATCCGGGGTGGGCATCGTCGCTGATTCCGACGACAATGCCGAATATGCCGAAAGCCTGCAAAAAGCCCGCGCTCTGTTCCGCGCCGCCGAAGATGCGCCGCTCTATGTCAGTGGCAATACCGGCAGCAAGCGGGGTTCGCCATGATCCTGATTATCGATAATTATGACAGCTTCACCTTTAATTTGGTGCAGTTTTTCGGCGATCTCGGCGCCGATTGCCTGGTGCGTCGCAACGACAAAATCACCCCTGACGACGTCCTGGCTTTGCGTCCCGAAGCCATCGTGCTGTCACCCGGACCCTGCACCCCCAACGAGGCAGGTATCTGCCTTGATCTGATCCGCGCCGCCGCAGGCAAAATCCCGATCCTGGGCGTCTGCCTTGGCCATCAGGCGATTGGCCAGGCTTTTGGTGGCCAGGTGATCCGCGCGCCGCAGCCGATGCACGGCAAAATCGCCCCGATCCGCCATCAGAACAGCGATTTGTTCGCCGGTCTGCCCGATCCGTTCGAGGCGACCCGCTATCATTCATTGATCGTCGACCGCGACACCCTGCCCGCCACCCTGGTCCCCACCGCCTTCACCGAAGACGGGCTGATCATGGGCCTGCGCCATCGTGATTTGCCGATCTACGGGGTGCAATTCCACCCCGAAAGCATCGCCACCGCCCATGGCCATGCGTTGCTGCGTAATTTCCTGGCGCTGGCGCGCGGTCGCACCCAGGGCAATGCCGAAATCCTCGCTGACCTCAAGCCGGTGCTGGATCGCCTCGCCCGGGGCGACAGCCTCAGCGAGGAATTGGCCGAAGCGGCATTCGGTGCGATTATCGATGGCAAATCCAACGACGCCCAAATCGCGGGCATGCTGATGGCGATGCGGGTGCGCGGCGAAACCACCGCCGAACTGACCGGTGCGGTGCGCGCGATGCGTGAACGGATGCGCCCGATTGCGGCGCCCGATGACGCCATCGATGTTTGCGGCACCGGCGGCGATGGGGTCGGCACGCTCAATATCTCCACCGCCGTCACCTTCCTGCTCGCCGGGCTCGGCGTGCCGGTGGCCAAGCACGGCAATCGCGCTCTCTCCTCGCGCGCGGGCGCCGCCGATGTGCTCACCGCGCTTGGCGTGGTGGTCGAGCCGCCGTTCGAGCGCCTCTCAGCCATCCTGGCGGAAACCAACTGCGTGTTCCTGTTCGCACCACGCCACCATGCCGGGCTGCGCCATGCCGGCGCCGCGCGCATCGCGCTCGGCACCCGCACGCTGTTCAACCTGCTCGGCCCGCTCGCCAACCCGGCCGGCGTGCGCCGCCAACTGATTGGCGTCTATGATCCGCGCTGGGCGCGCCCGCTGGCCGAAACCCTGGCCCAAACCGGCACGATCCGCGCGATGATCGTCCATGGCCAGGGGCTCGATGAACTCACCATCAGCGGTCCGAGCCAGATTATTTCGCTCGACGCCGGAAAAATCACCGAATTATCGATCACCCCCGAGGATGCCGGCCTGACCCGCGCCCCGCTCGCCGCCCTGATCGGCGGCGACGCCGCCCATAACGCCGCCGCCCTGATCGGCTTGCTCGATGGCGCGATCACCCCCTATCGTGACGCGGTGATCCTGAACGCCGCCGCTGCATTGATCATCGCCGGCCGCGCCGATGATTTTCGCGAAGCCGCCCGCCTGGCCGCCGGCAGCATCGATAGTGGTGCCGCCCGCAATGCCCTGGAAAAACTCCGCCGCGCCAGCGCCATAATGCAGCCGATGACAGCCCAGCCCATGACAGCATCGCACTCATGACCGACCGAACCGATATTCTCGCCGAAATCTGCGCCAATACCCGCGCCGAAGTCGCGCGCCGCGCTCAGGAACAATCGCTCGATGATATCAAAGCCCGCGCCGCCGACGCGCCGCCGACGCGCGGCTTCGCCCGCGCCTTGATGGACGCCGCCGCCTGTGGTCGCACCGGCCTGATCGCCGAGATTAAAAAAGCCTCGCCCTCTGCGGGCCTGATTCGCCCCGATTTCGACCCCGCCGCCATCGCCCGCGCCTATCGCGATGCCGGGGCGGTCTGTCTCTCGGTGCTCACCGACCAAACCTATTTCCAAGGCAGCGCCACTCACCTCACCGATGCGCGCAACGCCGTCGATTTGCCGATCCTGCGCAAGGATTTCATTCTGACCGACTGGCAAATCTATGAAAGCCGCGCGCTGGGTGCGGATTGTATTCTGCTGATCATGGCCGCCCTCACCGATGATGAAGCCCGCGACTTCGAAGCCCTCGCCACCGGCCTCGATATGAGCGTGCTGGTCGAAATCCATAACCAAGCCGAACTCGACCGCGCTCTGGGCCTCCAAGCCCGGCTGATTGGCATTAATAACCGCGACCTGACCACCATGGTCACCGATATCGGCGTCGCCGAACGCCTCGCCCCGCAAATCCCGCCCGAACGCTTTGTGGTCGGCGAAAGCGGCATCCGCACCTTTGCCGACATCCAACGCCTCGCCGCTGCGGGCGTCCAAGGCGTGCTGGTCGGCGAAAGCCTGATGCGCCAGCCGGACATTAAAATCGCCACCCAAGCCCTGCTCGGCCTACCCGCCATGAGCCCCGCGCCATGAGCCCCACATCATGACCCTCACCCATCTCGATGCCAGCGGCGCCGCCCACATGGTCGATGTCAGCGCCAAACCCGCCACCGAGCGCACCGCCAGCGCCGCCTGCACCATCCTGATGCAGCCCGAAACCCTTGATCTGCTCCGTTCCGGCACCGCCAAAAAAGGCGACGCCCTCGCCACCGCCCGGATCGCGGGCATCATGGCGGCCAAACGCACCGCCGAGCTGATCCCGCTCTGCCACCCGATTTTTCTCTCCTCAATCGCCATCGACCTCACCGCCGATCCCGCTTTGCCCGGCATTGCCATCCTTGCCACCGTGCGCACCACCGGCCCCACTGGCGTTGAAATGGAGGCGCTCACCGCCGCCTCGGTCGCCGCCCTTACCCTCTATGATATGCTCAAAGCCGCCGACCGCGCGATGCGGATCGAGGGCTTGCACGTCACCCATAAATCCGGCGGTAAATCCGGCGATTTTTCCGCACCCAATTTTCCTGCACCATGATTTCGGTTTCCGAGGCCCGCGCGCAAATCCTCGCCCATCTTCGCCCGACCCAGGCGGAAATCATCCCGCTGAGCGCCGCCACCCACCGCATTCTCGCCGCCCCGGTCGCCGCGCGCCTGACCCAACCGCCGCATGATCTCTCCGCCATGGACGGATTTGCACTCCGCGCCGCCGACGCGCAGCAGCCGCTCACTTTGATCGGCGAAGCCCCGGCTGGCCACCCATTCGCGGGCGAAATCGGCCCCGGCCAAGCCGTGCGGCTCTATACCGGCAGCGTGGTGCCCGCTGGCGCGGATTGCGTGATGCTCCAGGAAGACGCCACCGTGGCGGGCGATCAGGTGCGGTTCAGCATTTCTGCCAAACTCGGCAAACATATTCGCCGTCAAGGCCAGGATTTCAGCACCGGCGAGATCCTGCTCACCCCTGGCACCCGCCTGACCCCGCGCGCCATCGGCCTCGCCGCCGCCGCCAATCACCCCTGGCTCAGTGTTCACCGTCAACCCATCATCGCGATCCTGGCGACAGGCGATGAAATCGCCCTTCCCGGCACGCCGATCCCCCCCGGCGGGATTATCAGCTCCAACGCCCATGCGCTTGCTGGCTTCATTCGCAACCAAGGGGGGATACCGCTGATCCTGCCCATCGCCGCCGATCAGCGCGACGCCATTGCCGCCGCCGCCGCCGGTGCGGCCCATGCCGATCTGCTGATCACCACCGGCGGTGCGAGTGTCGGCGCGCATGATCTGGTGCGCGCAGCCCTCGCCGAGCACGGTTTCGACCAAAATTTCTGGACCATCGCGATGCGCCCCGGCAAACCGCTAATGTTCGGCCATCTCGGCGCCCTGCCGGTGCTCGGCCTGCCCGGCAATCCCGTTTCCGCCTTGATTTGCGCCCTGCTCTTTGCCGCCCCCGCCATCCAGCGCCTCAGCGGCCTGCCCGGTAATCCACCCACCACCAGCCTTGCTATCACCACCACCGCCCTACCGGCCAATGACCACCGCGCCGATCACCTGCGCGCCTGCCTCACCCGCCACGCTGACGGCACCCTGCACGTCACCCCGTTCACCACCCAAGATTCCGCGATGATGCGCCGCCTCACCCAAGCCGACGCGCTCCTGCTCCGTGCCCCGAACGCCCCCGCGATCCAAGCCGGCACCACCGTCGAGATCATCGACCTCCACCATAACGGCTTGTAAGTTTATAAACTTGCGAGAAATTGCTCAATCAGGTGGCGGGCGATGGAGTCGCGGGGTGGCAGGCTGAAGCCTTGGGCGTGACGGTCGGCGATATCGGCTGGGGTGAACCAGCGCGCCGCGCGCATTTCGCTGGTATCGAGGGTGATGTGGTCGCTGGTGGCTTCGGCGCGAAAGCCGAGCATGAGTGAGGCGGGGAACGGCCAGGGTTGGCTTGCTTCATAGGTGACCGCGCCGATCTGCACGCCAACTTCCTCGAACACTTCGCGGCGGACGGTTTCTTCGAGGCTTTCGCCGGGTTCGACGAAGCCAGCGAGGGTGGAAAAAAAGTTCCGATCAATCGGGAATTTGTGCGATTGGCCGAGGAGTAGCCGGTCCTCGCGATGCACTAACATAATGACCGCAGGGTCGGTGCGCGGGAAATGTTCGGCCTCGCAGCCGGTGCAGCGCATCACGTGACCGGCGCGTTCGGGCGTGCAGGCCGCCCCGCACAGGCCGCAAAACTGGTGACGCGCCTGCCACCAGAGCAGGCCGCGTGCGGTGGCGAGCAGACCCGCCTCGCTGCGCGGCAGCAAGGTGGCAACGGTGCGCAGTTCGGCAAATTTGCCATGCGAGCGGGTCAAAGCCGCGCTGGGATCGGGATGGCGCGATAGGTCGGCTGCAAAAATCGGACGGTTGTGCCACAGGCCGAGAAATACCGAGGGGTTGTTGGTCAAAGGCCGGGCATCGAGCACGATACGGGCGGTATCGGCGTTGGAATCGGCCTCGGTTTCGATCAGCAACTGGCCGCGCCAATAGGCGATCCAGCCGGTGGCGGGATCGGCCTCGGCATTGTCGATCCAGTCGGCATTTTCGCGCAAAGCGCCAGCGCGGTCGAGACCGGACTCGGTATAGAGCAAAGCACGATTCTGCGTGGTTTCGAGCATCGACGTTCAGTGACATTAGGGCGCGTTAAACGCAAGGTGACGCAAGGGTAATGCCGCAGAAGGAGTTGATTAGGGCAACTAGAATCCGGCGCGACCGAACATCCGTTCCAGCGCATCCCGGCTGAGGCGCAGCACCGTCGGGCGGCCATGCGGGCAGGTTTGCGCGCGCGGGGTGGCCTCCATCGCGCGCAGCAAGGCCGACATTTCATCAACGCTCAGGCGGCGCCCGGCGCGGATCGAGCGATGACAGGCCATGCGGATCAGCACCGCATCGAGCCGGGCGGTCAAAGCGGTCGCACTCCCATGCTCGGCGAGGCTGTCAGCGATATCGCGGATCAGGGCGGCGGGATCGGCGCGGTCGAGGGCGGTGGGAATCGCGCGGATCAGCATAGCACCAGGGCCGAAACCCTCGATATCGAGGCCGAGTGTCGCGAGGTCGGCGGCGGCATCGAGCAGGCGGGCGATGTCGGGGGCGGGCAGATCGACCGGAACCGGGGCGAGCAGGCTGGTGCTGGCGATGGCGGCTTGGTCGCGCTCGGCGCGGAGTCGTTCCTCGGTGAGACGCTCATGGGCAGCGTGCTGATCGACCAGGATCAACGTGTCATCGGCGGCGAGGGCGAGAATGTAGGTATCGAATATTTGGGCGATTGGGGCGCCGAGCGGGTACGACCGGGATTCCGGGTCGGGCGTGAGCGTGATCGGGCGAATCGCGGGCGCGGGGAGGTCAAAACCGGTGCTGGTCTCGCGCTCGGCGAAGCCGCGCAGCGCCATGGCCGCACCTCGGTGCGGTGGGTAATGCAGGTTGGGGGCGGCATGGCCGCTGGCGGGGTTGGCCAAGGCGGTGGTGAGGGTGCGGATCAGGGAGATCGGAACTGCATCGGTGGCGGCGAAGCGGAGTTCGGATTTGGCGGGATGGACATTCACATCCAGCTGATCATGCGGCAGGCTGAGCCAGAGTGCCACCATCGGATGCCGCCCGGGCGGGATCATCGCGCGGTAAGCGAGGCGCACCGCCATGCGCAGCATCGGATCGCGCACCGGGCGACCATTGACGGTCAAATGGGTATGGCGGGCGGTGGCGCGGGTCAGGCTGGCCGGGCTGATCAGGCCGGTGATGGTGAGGCCGGGGCTGCTGATATCGAGCGGGATCAGTTGGGCGGCATCGTCATGGCCGAGCAACGCGGCGAGGCGGGCGCGGCGATCCTGGGGCGGCAGGTCGAACTGGACCTTGCCATCGATGCGCAGGGCAAAACCAATATCAGGGGCGGCGAGGGCGAGGTCGCGCACAATATCGGCGCAGGCGGCGGTTTCAGCGCCGGTGGAGCGGAGGAATTTGCGCCGGGCGGGGGTAGCGAAGAACAGATCGCTCACCTCGGCGGTGGTGCCGAAGGGTGCTGCGATCACACGAACCGGGCTGATCACGCCGCCTTCGATGGTGATCCGCGCGGCGCTGTCCTGACCAGGCGGGCGCGAGGTCAAGGTCAGGCGGGCGGCGGCGCCGATTGACGGCAGGGCTTCGCCGCGAAAGCCGAGGGTGGTGATGTGGATCAGGGCATCGTCGCGCAATTTGGAGGTCGCGTGACGTTCAATGGCGAGAGAAAGCTGCGCGCGGGCGATTCCCGACCCGTTATCGGCAACAATAATACGGGTGATGCCGCCGCCTTCAATCGCGATATCGATGCGGGTTGCCGTAGCGTCAAGCGCGTTTTCGACGAGTTCCTTGACCGCTGCTGCAGGGCGCTCGATCACCTCGCCGGCGGCGATGCGGTTAATGGTCTCTTGCGTGAGGCGGGTAATTATTGTCATTGCTGTCAACTTGCTTTCGCGACGCCGGGTGGACCCGGCCAACAGGAGGAGTGGGAGAGATCATGCAGGTTTGTCAACAACTCGCCGTGCTGACCGGGGCCGCAAGCGGAATCGGGGCGGCGACGGCCAAATTACTCGCGGTGCAGGGGGCCGACTTAGCACTGGTGGATCGCGATGCTTTGGGGCTTGCGGCGGTGGCGGCGGAGGCGCGGCTGTTTGGGGTGAAGGTGAGCACCCATGAGGTGGATTTGTCGGACGCGGCAAGCATCCCGCCTTTGCCCGCTTTGGTGCGCGAGGCGCATGGGCGGGCGGCGAATTTGCTGATCAATAATGCCGGTGTGGCCTTGGTCGGGCGGTTTGATCAGACCGAGGCGGAGGCGTTTGACTGGCTGATGCGGATTAATTTCGAGGCGGGCGTGCGGCTGACCCGCGCGATGCTGCCCGATTTATTGGCGGCCAATCAGGCGCGAATTGTGTTTGTATCCTCGGTGTTCGGCATTATCGCGCCCGCCGGGCAGACCGCCTATTGCGCGTCGAAATTCGCGATCCGCGGCTTTGGCGAGTCGCTGCGCCATGAATTATCCGACACCAATGTGGGGGTGACCTTGGTGCATCCGGGTGGAATTCGCACCAATATCGCCAAGCGCGCGCGGGTCGCCGAAGGCGTTAATGTGTCAGACGCGCAGTCAGGGATCAAGGCGTTCGAGGTGGCGTTGATCACCGCACCCGAAGCCGCCGCCCAGCAAATTGTGAATGCGATCAAGCGGGATCGACCGCGCTTGCTCATCGGGCCGGATGCGAAGGCGGTTGATATTGTTCAGCGTTTATTGCCGGTGCGTTATTGGAAGTTGATTAATCGTCGGCTTGGCAAAGTTGCGCATTTAGTGAAAACTCCCGCCCCAACCCGTTAAAGGAACTGTCATGGCCAGTCTTGCTGCGTATTTGATCAATCCGGTGCTGCGTTTTCAGGTTAAGCGTAAATTGGTCAAGGCGACGACGCCTGAGGATGTGCGCAAAGCGTTCGGCGCGAAATTACCGGTGCCGCGCGGCGCGCGGTTTACCGAGGCGGTGGTGGGCGGCATTGGCGACGAGTGGGCCGAGCCTGCCGATGGCGCGGTGCCGGCGATGACGCTGCTTTATTTGCATGGCGGCGCTTATGTCGCGTGTTCGGCGCGCACCCATCGACCGATTACCGGCGGCTATGCGGTGCGCGGCGTGCGGGTGTTTGCCGCGAATTATCGGCTCGCACCCGAGCATCCGTTTCCGGCAGCGGTGGAGGATGGGCTGCTGGCCTATCAGGGCCTGCTCGACCAGGGGATTGCGCCGGAGCGGCTGGCGATTGGCGGTGATTCGGCGGGGGGCGGTTTGGCGCTCGCGGTGTTGCTGAAGGCCAAGGCCGAGGGGCTGGCGATGCCGGCGCGGGCGGTGTTGTTTTCGCCCTGGACCGATTTGCTGGGCACCGGGGCGAGTGCCGAGGAAAATAAGGACCGCGATCCGATGATTGATGGCCGTAAGGTTGGCGATGGCGCGGCGATGTATTTGGCGGGGACGGATGGGCGTGATCCGTATGCCTCGCCGCTCTATGGCGATTTGGCAGGCTTGCCGCCGGTGCTGAGCCATGTCGGCGAGCGCGAGGTGTTGCGCGATGATAGTGTGCGGCTGGATGCGAAAATTCGGGCGGCGGGTGGGCAGAGCCTGTTGCGGATCTGGCCGGTGGTGCCGCATGTCTGGCCGTTGATGCAGGGGATTATACCCGAGGGGCGGCAGACGTTGGATGAGAGTGCGGCGTTTATCCGGGCTGCGTCCCCGCGCGGATAAGATGGCTAACCTGATAGGCCAGCGCAATCGCCGGCGCGATCATGCCGGCGATTGCGACGGCGGGCCAGCCATGACCCTGTAACAGCTGGCTGCCGAGAGCTGAGCCGACAGCGCCGCCGGCAAATAAGGCGGCCATATAGGCGCCGTTGAGGCGGGCGCGTAATTCGGGGGCCAACGCGTAGATGGCGCGTTGGCCGAGCACGTTATTGGCTTGGACACCGATATCGAGCAGCACGCCAGCGCCGGTAAGCACAATGAGGTCATGCTGGGCCACAGCGAGCGCCGAGAGGCCGAAGGCCAGCATAATCAATAGCAGAGCGGCGCTGGTGGCGGGTTTGGTATGGCCGCGATCAGCGAGGCGTCCGGCGATCGGGGCGGCGGCAGCGCCTGCCGCGCCGACCAACGCGAACAAAGCAATGCCGAGCTGGCTGAGGTGGAAATCACGCGCCAGCAAGAGCGGGGCGGCGGTCCAGAACAGGCTGAAAGTGCCGAAGGCGGCGCATTGATAGGCCCCGCGGCGGCGTAGCACCGGTTCGGTGCGATAGAGACGCAATGTGGAGATCAGCAAAGCCGGGTAGGTGAGCGTGCCGGTGGGTTGCAGCGGCGGCAAAGTGCGCGCGAGCAGGAGTAGGAGCAAAATCATCACCCCGGTCGCGGTCGCGAACACCGCGCGCCAACCGGCGAAATAGGCGATCAGGCTGGCAGCAGGGCGCGCGAGCAGGATGCCCAGCAACAGCCCGGCCATCACATTGCCAATCAACGCGCCGCGTCGTTCGGGGGTGGCGAGGCTGGCGGCCATCGGGATCAGGATTTGCACCGCACAGGACGCCGCACCAACCAGCAAGGCGGCGAGCAGGAACCAGGCGGCATTGGGAGCCGAGGCGGTGAAAGCGAGTGCGACGATGACCGCGATCAGGCAAACGAGCACCAAGCGGCGGTTTTCCAACAAATCCGCCAGCGGCACGATGAGGAATAGGCCCGCGACATAGCCGAGTTGGGTGAGCGTGACCAGCAGCCCCGCCCAATGCGGCGCCATGTGCAAATCAGGCGCGATCAGCCCGACCAGCGGCTGGGCGTAATACAGATTGCCGACAATAGCGCCGGTGGCGACGGCGAATAATAAGGTTAGCGCGGCGGAAGGGCCTGCGTGATCCGGGTCAGTTTTGATGCGGTGCAGCATGGGCGATATATGTCCCAGGCTGATGCGGGATCAAGCGATGTTGGGCGATGTTGGGCGGGGGCAGCTATGCAAGGCGGGGCGCAGAACTGACGGGAGCGCCCGGCATGAGGCTCCCGTCAGGGTCGCAGGCTTAGATCGGTTGGTTAGGTGGTCGGCATGCCGTCATAATATTTGTCGACCGAATTGCCGTAGGCGTTGTTGCTCCAGTCGGGGGAATCAGAAACCCCATAAGCGGGCGCTGCTTCCAACTGCTGCTTATCGAGATTGATCATATAGCCGCCAAACCGCTCGCTATAGGTCAATTTTTTCCACGGCACCGGATGGTAGTTTTGTCCCATGCCGAGAAAACCGCCGAACGATAACACCGCATACACAACCTGGCCGGTGCGCTTGCCCAGCATCACATCGTGAATTGAGCCCAGCGATTCACCCTGCATGTTATAGACATTGGTGCCATTGACCTTGCTCGCGGCGATCAGCGCGTCGGTTTCTTTTTTATTGATATCGGTCGAGCTATTGGTGGTGTTGGAAGTTGTCGAGTTGTAACTGCTCATGATTTTATTCCTTATCGGTGTGGACTGGCACATCGTGCATGGTGCGGACCCAGCCTGATGGCCATGGGTATTGCGCGATTGCGGGCGGCTCGCCGGTGAGGTGAGTAAGCCGCCCGTTCAAAATGTCGGGCAGAAAAGGGCAAATACAATTATATTTGTGATTACAAAGGCAACAGAAAAAGCACGGTGATAAGTGGCGGTTTTGGTGAGGGGTCGGATAAATTCGCGTTGAATGATCGCCGATCTGTGGCACCACACTATCATGGAGTTAGATCTCAGTTTGTTGCTTTTTCAACTTGCGATAATTTTCCTTCCTGGTGTCATCTGGGAGCGGCTGGATGCTCATTGTGCGGCGAAGGTCAAACCCTCAATATGGGAAATTTTGCTCCGAGCACTGCTGTTTGGCTTGGTCGTTTATTCATTCGAGTTCATTATTTACAGCGCGCTGGGTTGGCATTTCGTGATCGCCGACGTCAACCGCGCGGGCACTCAAATCGTTGTCACCGCGACGATCATCCGCGAGATCGTGGTGGCGTTGCCGATCTCGCTCGGTTTTGCGGTAATCGGGCTTTATGCCGCGCGCTATAAATGGCTTGCGCAGTTTTTGCAGTATATCGGCGCCACGAAAAAATTCGGCGATGAAGATGTTTGGGATTTTACCTTCAACGCGTCGATCCCGGATGTTGCCTATGTGCATGTTCGTGATTTCGAGCATGGTTATCTCTATGCGGGCTGGGTCAATAGCTTCTCGGAAACGGGCCGGTTGCGTGAACTCGTTTTATTGAATGTTATCGTTTATGATCTGGATGGCGTTGAAAAATATCGGACGCCACGGCTATATATTGCCCGATCGCCGGAAAATACCCATATCGAATTTCCATATGAGACTCCACAACCCAAATCCATCCCTGAAGGGGAATAAATATGGCTGACGACATATCTCCGAATGAGCGGATGTCGCGCGACAGCTACGGCAGGATTGCGCCATTGCGGGAAAGCTATGTAGTGAAAGGCGGGGTAAATCTGGATTCGCAAATCAAAGTGCGACCGCCAGCGCCCGCAAACCTTACGGCGAAACCCGCAACCCCGCCAACCTCGTCCATCGGGGGCGACAAGTCGAAGGTTTAGAGGGCGATCCGGATCAGAAGAAATTCATGATCCGGCCAAGGATGCCGGGTTTGCTCGCGGTGGTTTGCGGGGTTGCGCCCTGGGTCGCCGGGGCGCCGAGGGCGGCGTTTTCCTGGAGGCGGCGCTGTTCGGCGGCGGCATTGACCACGCTGGGGGTGGTGCTGGTGCTCCCGAAGCTCATGATCCGGCCAACAAAGCCTTTGGATTTGCTGGTTTCGCCCGCTTGGCGATTAACCACAGCGCGGATATCGGCAGGTGGGGTCGGACCGGCCTCGGCGAGTAAGGCGGATTGACCCGTGCCGAGATTACCGCCGGCGCTGCTGGTGACGCTGGAGGGTGCGAGCAAGGCTTCGGCCTGGGCCGATGAGGAGATTTGTTGCGGGCGCGGCTGGCCCGGATTCGGCCTGGGCAGGGTGGCCAGTTCCGGCGGCATCGAGAGCGGGGCTTCGGAGGCCACATCGAACGCGTTGGGCGGCGTGGCGGTGAGGCCAAAGGTTTTCGATGCGCCACTGCACCCGGCCAGGGCCAGGGTGGCGAACAAGGGGAGGATCAAAGCAAGGCGGGGGGCGGCGAGGATGCGCTTCATGGCGCGTTCATATCGCCCGGCTGATCCGGCGGCAAGGGTGAGGCGGTGTTGCGGAGTAGATTCTCGGCAATCAACACCCCGACACCGCAGACAATGCAGGCATCCGCGAGGTTGAACACATACCATTCATAGCGACCGAGATGAAACTCCAGGAAATCGACCACCGCCCCATAATAAAGCCGCGAGATCACATTGCCGAGGGCGCCGCCGATAATGGCGCCGAGGGCGAGGCTGGTGGTCAGATGGGTGGCGCGCCAAAGCCAGATGGCCAGAAAGGCGACGGCGCCGATGGCGATCAGCACCAGAAAGGTGCGGGCATTGGCATTGCCCAGCAAGCCGAACGTGACGCCGTGATTCCACACCATCGCGAAATTGAGAATGGGCAGCACCCGGACCACTTGCTTTGCCGGTAAATCAAGACCGTAGAGAATCCAGTATTTCGAGGCTTGGTCAGCGGCGAGCACCAGGGCCGCGAGGGCGAAGCCAAGCAGGCGGCGCTGGCCCGGCTTACTCATGGCATTCGCGCTCATGACACGCACGCCGTGCAGCGGCGGCACAAAGTGGGATGATCGGGATGGCTGCCGATATCGGGCAGAATTTTCCAGCAACGCGCGCATTTCGCCCCCGGTGCCAAATCCGCACCGGCCTCTGGCGCGCCGAGCTTGGCCGCCGAGGTGATGCATAATTCGGCCCAGCCTTCTGCGTCCAACCCGGGCGGTGCGCTGGCGGGGACGAGGGCGATGGCTTGCAGCGAGGCACCGATGGTTTTTTGCGCGCGCATGTGCTCGATTTTGCTGGTGATGTCGCCGCGGATCGCACGGTATTGGTTCCAGCGTTGCTCAAGCCCCTCATCGAGCCAGATGGCCAGATTATCGGGGAATTGCGCGCGATGCACGCAGCTATTTTCGCCAAAATGCTGGCGCCAGGCCTCATCGGCGGTGAAGGGCAGCACCGGGGCGAGCCAGGTGCAGAGGCAGCGGAGCACCAGATCGAGCGTGGCCCGGCAGGCGGCGCGGGTCGTGCTCTCGCTGGTTTGGTTCTGCGCGGCATCGAGGCCGACATCGCAATAGAGCGTGTCCTTGCGGATATCGAAATAGAAGGCCGAGAGGTCGTTATTGCAGAATTGATGGAGCGCTGGATAAACGCCGGTCCAGTCATGGCTGTCGACCGCCTGGCGAATGGTCGCATCGAGGATCGCCAGCCGGTGCAGGATATAGCGTTCGAGTTCGGGGAAATCGGCGGAGGGTGCGGCGACGGGCGCGAAACCATCGAGCGCGCCGAGTAACCAGCGCAGCGTATTGCGAATCCGGCGATACAGATCGGCCTGCTGTTTGAGAATATCCTTGCCGATGCGCAAATCATTGTGAATATCGGCGTTCATCACCCAGAGGCGCAGAATATCGGCGCCATATTGGTCGATGACGGTTTGCGGGGCGGTGACGTTGCCCAGCGATTTGGACATTTTGCGGCCCTGCTCATCAAGCACGAACCCATCGGTGACAATGTC
>JAJZEG010000357.1 GCA_021828605.1 Pseudomonadota bacterium
TGTTGCGAAGCCATTGGGGCGCTGGCGGCGGCGGAGGCGCAGCCAAAGCCGATTAGGATTAGCGCCGGGATCAGGCGGTTCATGGTCCGCGCCGCCGTTTGCCGCCGCCACGGCGTTTGGATGGATCATACCCGCCGCCGCCGGGGCCGAGCGGTTCGGGGGTGGTGTTGCGCGGGCGGCGGGCGACGATTTGTGGCGGCAGGCCGAGATCGAGCGCTTCAAGACGTTTGATTTCATCGCGCAGCCGGGCTGCGGTTTCGAATTCGAGATTAGCCGCAGCGTTGCGCATTTTTTTCTCCAGTTCGGCAATGCTCGATTGCAAATCCTTGCCGACGAACTCATCAGCGTCGGTATCCTTGGTCGGGGCGACGGTAACGTAATCCTGTTCATAGACTGAATGCAGCACTTCGGAAATATTTTTGCGAATGCTTTGCGGGGTGATGCCATTGGCCACATTCCAGGCGGTTTGCTTGGTGCGGCGACGCTCGGTTTCGCCAATGGCGTAGTCTAGGCTGCGGGTCATCCGGTCGGCATAGAGAATAACCCGTCCATCGACATTGCGCGCGGCGCGCCCGATGGTTTGCACCAGCGAGGTGGCCGAGCGCAAAAATCCTTCCTTATCGGCATCGAGAATGGCGACTAACATGCATTCGGGGATGTCTAAGCCTTCGCGCAGCAAATTAATGCCGATCAAAACGTCATAGACGCCGAGACGCAAGTCACGAATGATCTCGATGCGCTCCAGCGTGTCGATATCCGAATGCAAATACCGCACTTTCACGCCCTGCTCGGTCATATAGTCGGAGAGATCCTCGGCCATGCGCTTGGTCAAGGTGGTGACCAGCACCCGACCGCCCTGCCCTGCGACGATCCGACATTCGGCAAGCAGATCATCGACCTGGCGCTCGACCGGGCGGATATCGATCACCGGATCGACCAGACCGGTGGGGCGGATCACCTGTTCGGCGAACACGCCGCCGGTGCGCTCCATCTCCCACGGGCCGGGTGTCGCTGAGACGAAGAAGGTGATGGGGCGGAACGATTCCCATTCCTCGAATTTTAACGGCCTGTTATCAATACAGGATGGCAGGCGAAATCCGTAATCAGCGAGGATCGATTTGCGGGCGAAATCGCCTTTATACATGCCGCCAATTTGCGGCACGGTGACGTGGCTTTCATCGACGATCAGCAGCGCGTTACTCGGCAGATATTCGAACAAGGTGGGGGGTGGATCGCCCGGATTGCGGCCAGAGAGATAACGCGAGTAATTCTCGATCCCTTTGCAGGAGCCTGTGGTTTCCATCATTTCGATATCGAAGGTGGTGCGCTGTTGCAGCCGTTCGATTTCCAGCAACTTGCCCTGGTCGGTCAGCTCGGCGAGCCTCGATTGCAATTCGCGTTTGATTTGACTGATGGCTTGGCCAAGGGTTGGTCGGGGGGTGACGTAATGGCTGTTGGCGTAGATGGCGATGGAGGATAAAGCGGCGGCGTTTTCGCCGGTGAGTGGATCGAACTCGGTAATATTTTCGATTTCATCGCCAAACAAGGTCACGCGCCAGGCGCGGTCTTCATATTGGCTGGGGAATATATCGACGGTTTCGCCGCGCAGGCGAAACGTGCCGCGCTGGAAGGCGGTGTCGTTGCGGCGATATTGCAATTCGACCAGGGCCTTGGCCAATTTATCCCGCTCGATCCGTCCGCCGACTTCGAGGCGCACCACCATTTGACTGTAGGTTTCAACCGAGCCGATGCCATAGATGCAGGAGACCGAGGCGACGATGATCACGTCGCCCCGCTCTAACAAAGCCTGGGTGGCGGCGTGGCGCATCCGGTCGATGGTTTCGTTGATTTGGGCGTCTTTTTCAATATACGTGTCGGTGCGCGGCACATAGGCTTCGGGTTGATAATAATCATAATAGGAGACGAAATACTCGACCGCGTTATCGGGGAAAAACCCCTTCATTTCGGCGTAAAGCTGGGCGGCGAGGGTTTTATTTGGCGCGAGGATCAGAGCGGGGCGCTGCGCGGCCTCGATCACTTTGGCCATGGTGAAGGTTTTGCCCGACCCGGTGACGCCGAGCAGCACCTGGTCGCGCTCGTCGCGGCTCAGGCCTTCGAGCAGGGTTTGGATCGCTTGGGGCTGATCGCCCGCCGGTTGATAATCGGACACCACCCGCAAAGCCTGCTGCATCGGCCGCGGGCTTTGCTTTTTTGGCATGAAAGTGACCGGACCGGCGGCACCCAGGATCGCGCCGGTTGGCGGGAGCGGCAGATCAGCCATTAGCGCTCATTTCGGCTTGGCGCCCTTTTCGATCAGCCCTTGCATTTCGCCCATCGCTTCGGAAAAGCGATGATTGAGTTTGCCGACGGCTTCCTGGTTCGAGCGCTGGATCAGGTCGCCGAGGTCACGCATATTGGTGACGGCGGTTTCATAAGCGTGCTTGAGCAATTCAGCCTGTTTGGCGGCGCGCGCTTTCGGGGTTTCGCTGGCGGAGAGGCCGCGCAGCTGATCGGTCAGTTCCGCCATGGTTTGCTGCATGATTTCCATATGGCGCCGGGCGACGGCCTGCGCCCCTTCGAGGGCGACGCGATTGGCTTCCGAAAGGGCTTCGATATTGCGCCGGTAGGCCGAGAGCACCACGTCCATATCGGGCATGGCGGGCATTTTCATGGTTTTGAAGGCGGCGGTCAGATCAAGATCGGGCATGAAGGCGCCAAGCGGCGGCACCATGGTATGGGGCGCTTTGGGCTCGGTCGAGGGTGATTCGGGGGATGATTTGCCGGATTTCGGGGGCTTGGACATCGCCATCATGCTCTCCTGCTGTGATGAATAAGCGTTTGCGCCGTTATTGTCGGGACGTTCGCCAGATTAGTCCAATCTTGATGGGCTCGCCATCGAAAAACACGCGCGAATAAGTTGGGCGTGCGATCAGTCGGGACGCTCGGGATCATCGAAGGGAGGCCCCAGCGACGCATGGTCATCAGTTGCGGCGTCATCGGTAAACGGGGCATCGATCGGCGGCTCGGCGTCGCGCCGCTGCATCGACAGGCTGCGGGCGACTTGATCGGCGCGGGTCAGGCCCGCATCCAAGGCGGCCATGGTGGTGGATAAATCCTCGCTGTCATCGCGCAGCCAGGCGCGGATGGTCCAGGCCCAGACCGCGACCAGACCGCGCGCACGCAGGCCGCCGCGCGCGCCACGCGCGGAGATTTCGGCGGATTCCAGCATCCAGCCCATGGATTGCAGGGTGGCACGCGCGAGCAGCATGGCGAGCAACGGATCGAACGGGGCTAAGCGCATCAGCGCGATCACCCCCGCGCGATGGCGCTGGAGAAAATCGATCCGCCGCATCAGCACATCGAACAGCCGGTCCTTGACCGAGCCATCGACCATGGCCCCCTCAAGGGCGGCGGCATCGGCCAATCGGCCGAAATTCATGATGATGGCCGGCACCGAGCGGAAGCGTCGGCGGGCGCGTGCCAGATCGAGCTGGCCATGACGGGCGGCGGTTGCCACCGAGACGCGCCGCCAGCCTTGTTCGCCGGCGAGGCTAAACGCGGCGGTGATCAGGGCGCCCTCGAAATCGGTGTCGTTCATCAGTGATATCTAGGGCGCAAGGGCCAGTTTGCCAACCAGAAACGGTGAGGTTGGTAAAGGCGGGTCAAATCGCTTCGCTGAGGGCGATGGCGGCCTTGCAGCCGGTTTTGATCAGGCGGGTGAGGGTGCGGTAAAACGGGGTTTGTTCGGCGCCGTTGGCGAGGCCGATATCGCGATGTTCGAGTTCTTCGGCGCAGAAGGTTTCGATGGTGGTGCGCAGGATGTCCTCGTGATCATCGAGGCTGGCGGCCTGGGCGGCGTAATGCGCATCGATGGTTTCCTCGACGGCGACGGTGCAGGCCATCGCCGCGCGCGGGCCGAGGGCGGCAGTGGCGGCGCCGAGCGCGAAACCGGCAAGGTGCCA
>JAJZEG010000273.1 GCA_021828605.1 Pseudomonadota bacterium
GCTCGCCTTCGCCGCCATCGGCGTGCCGACTTTATCGATGTCCGGCGGCTCGATCCTGCGGGTCAAAGCCCTGCTCGCCAGCGCCGACCTGACGGTGCTGCGCCCGGTCTTGCGCGAGTTACGCCGCGCTGGGGCGGCGGGCAGCAGCCTGCGCGAGCCACTGACCGCATGGGCGCGCGAACATAATTTGCCCATCTAGCGCCGACGCGCTACATCGCGCTGGTGTTTTTTCCCAGCAAATCCCAACCATGGCGATCCAATTTTGGCAGACCGATCCGAGAAAAACCAGGCCGACCCCGATAACACCACCGCGCGCGCCCCTGGCCCCGCGCAGGTTGGCGCCGAATTACGCGCCGTGCGCGAGCAGCTCGGTTGGTCCATCACCGAGCTTTCGGTCCGCCTGAAAATCCGCGTCGCTCAACTCGAAGCCATCGAAGCCGGCAACCTCGCCGCCCTCCCCGCACCGGCCTATGCCACCGGCTTCATTCGCGCCTATGCCGACATGATCGGCCTCGACCCCGATGAAATCCTGCGTCGGTTCCGCGCCGCAGGCATGGTGCCGCCGAAACAACCCAAACTCGCTTTCCCGCGCCCGGTGCCGGACCGCGCGGTGCCGCCCGGCGCTTTGGCGCTGTTGGTGCTGCTGATCGCCGTCGGGGCTTATTTGCTCTGGTATCGTCATACCGAACATCAACGCCATCTGGCCCAAGCGGTCCCGCCGGTCCCGGCTAAACTCGCCCCCTTGGCGATCCCGAAAGCGCTGCGACCCAAGCCCGCACCCGCGAAAACCGCACCCGCCTTGCTCGCTTCGACCAAGCCCACACCAACAGCGCCCGTGACCAACCCGCCAAGCCCCGCACCGGTGAGCACGGGCCCAACCGCAACACCGACCGTCGCAGCACCAAGCGTGAGCAAAACGCCCGTCATCGCTGCCTCCCCGTTCCGACCCATCGGCACCCCGGCAACCCCCCCGGTAACGCCCACGGCAACGCCCCCCGCAACCCCCAGTACAGCCCCCCCCCCCCACCCCCCCCCCCCACCCCGCCCCCCCCCCGCCCCCGCCACCCCCCCGGCCCCCGCTCAAATCCGCGATGCGACCGGCCAAATCCTGTTCACCCGCATTCTCAAGCCCGGCGAATATTGGCCGGTGCCCAACGAGCCGGGCCTGACGCTGAGCACCGGCAATGCGGGCGGCACCGTGCTGCTGCATAATGGACAACCCTCCGCCGCACTCGGCGCATCGGGCGTGGTGTTGCGCCATGTTGAACTCACCCCGCCAGCCCCCACATCTGCCGGATCAACCGCGAGCCCCACACCAGCGCCAACACCAGCGCCAATCGCGCCACCCGCCGCATCACCCAGCCCGACCCCAACCAAACCGGTGTCCCCATGAATTACCGCGCCTATCAGCAAATCACCCGCCGCAAATCGCGTCAAATCAGCGTCGGCTCGGTCAAGGTCGGCGGCGACGCGCCGATCACCGTGCAAACCATGACCAACACCCAAACCGACGATGTCGCCGCCACCGTCGCGCAAATCCAGCGCGCCGAACGCGCCGGGGTTGATCTGGTGCGCGTCTCCTGCCCGGATGAAGCCTCCACCGCAGCACTCGCCGACATTATCAAGCAAGTTCAGGTGCCCATCGTCGCCGACATCCATTTCCACTATAAGCGCGCCATCGAAGCCGCCCGCGCCGGGGCCGCGTGCCTGCGCATCAATCCGGGTAATATCGGCAGCGCCGCGCGGGTCCGCGAAGTCGTCAACGCCGCGCGCGACCATGGCTGCGCCATTCGCATCGGCGTCAATGCCGGGTCGCTGGAGCGGCATTTGCTCGAAAAATACGGCGAACCCAACCCCGACGCCTTGGTCGAATCCGCCCTCGAACACGCAAAAATCCTGCAAGATCACGATTTCCATGAGTTCAAAATCAGCGTCAAAGCCTCCGACGTGTTCATGGCCGTCGCCGCCTATCAGCAACTCGCTGAGGTGTGCGATCATCCGCTGCATATTGGCATCACCGAAGCGGGCGGTCGGCGCACCGGCACGGTGAAATCCTCCATCGGCCTTGGCGCCCTGCTCTGGGCCGGGATCGGCGATACGATGCGCGTCTCGCTCTCCGCCGAACCCGAGGAAGAAGTTTTGGTCGGCTGGGAAATCCTGAAATCACTCGGCATTCGCCATCGCGGCGTGCGAATCATTTCCTGCCCGTCCTGCGCGCGCCAGGGCTTTAACGTGATCAAAACCGTCGAAGCCCTGGAATCGCGCCTCGCCCATATCGAAACCCCGCTCACTTTGTCGATCATCGGCTGCGTGGTGAACGGTCCCGGCGAAGCCCTGATGACCGATCTCGGCGTCACCGGCGGCGGCAATGGCCGCCACATGGTCTATGCCGCTGGCAAAACCGACCATACCATCGAAGGCGAGACCATGATCGACCATGTGGTCACCCTGGTCGAAACCCGCGCCGCCCAACTCCAAGCCGAAGCCGACGCCGCGAAGGCAGCCGCGAAACAAGCCGCCGAATGACGCCGCGCGCGACCCGGCGCCGATAATTTGCTTGAACCGGCGCGCTGATAGTCGATAAAGCGGAAGCGATGGTCGCGCCCTCGCCCCCGCCGGTCACCCAAGCCGCGCCGCACTCGGCGCGCGCTTTGCTGTCCCCGGCGCGCCTCGCGGCAACCGCGCTGATCCTTATCGGCATTGCGCTGACCCTGGCGTTTCACCCGAACCGGCTGCCCTTTCATCAACAAACCGGCACCCTGACCACCCGGATCGAGGCGCGGCAGCGCACCAACCTGCCCGCCAGCTTACGCCCCGGCGATATCATCGCCTTCGCGCAACAAGACCTGGCCGCGCGGGTGACGCTCGCTTATCCCGACGTGCCGAACCATCACCGCTTCACCCTCCAGATCACCCGTGACGGCCAGACCCTACCGGTGACGCTGCATACCGACCCGGCACCCACCAACGGCCCGCTTCTTCACCTGATCGATTATTTCATCCTTGCCATGACCGGCCTGTTCGCGCTGATCACCCTCTGGCGCGGCACCGATTGGGCGGCCTGGGGCCTATCGCTGTTTGCCGGTTCGATCCTCATCACCGCCGCCACCCAGTCGATCCCCCTGCCGCCCCCGTTCAACATCCTGTCCGGCGTCCTGTTCACCCTGGCGGGCTCGGGTCTGCCGATCGGCGGGCTCTATATCAGCGCCCTCAACCTCGTCGATCCGCCACAATCCCGACGCCGCCACCTCAATATCGCCTTCATCGCTTTGCTGATCATCGCCAGCGCGCTCGAACTCACCCCGGCGCTCGGGATTATCGGCGTCGCCTCCGCTGGACCGCCGATCATCGGCACCCTAACCATCGGTTCGGTGGTCCTGATGGTGCTGATGCCGGTTCTGCTGCTCGCCTTCGGCTATGTCCGCTCGACATCCCAACAAAAACTGCGCCTGCGTTGGATTCTGGTCGGCACCACCCTGATTTTGCCCATCCTCGCGATCAGCATCATTCGCGGCACCGCGGCCAGCACCATCGCCCCATCCACCCTGCTCTGGCTCAATCTCGCGACCGCCCTGCTGGTCACGCTGATTTTCATCATCTTCGCCTACGCCGCCACCAGCCAACGGCTGATCGATGTCCGCATCGTGGTCAGCCGGGCGATGCTGGTCACCGCGCTGATCTCGCTCACCGTCGCCAGTCTCGGCGCGAGCGAACGGTTGATCGTCAGCAGCGCCCTCGGTCGCAATACCAGCCACGCGCTCGAACTCGGCGTCGCTCTCGCGGTCGGCGTGCTGTTCCATCAGGCGCAACGCCGGATCGAAAGGCTGATCGACCGCCTGTTTTTCTGGCGCGAACATAAAGCCCGCGCCGCCTTGCGCGATTTCGTGCGGGATGCGGGCTTCATCGAATCTCCCGACATCCTGATCACCCGCACCATCCAGGCGCTGGCCGCCCGCGCCGACGCACCCGCTTGCGCCTTGTTCGAATTGCGCGGCACAATCATGGAGCGCAGCGCCGCCAATGGCGCCAGGCCCTACCATCTTACACTCGACCGCGACGATCCGGCTTTGGTCCGCCTGCGCGCCACCCGCGCCCCGCTCGATCTGCACGGACTGGACAGCGCCATCGACCATGACGGCCTGGCCTTGCCGCTCGCGTTGCGGGGCCGCCTGTTCGGCGTGATCGTCTGCGCGCCGCGCAGTGCCAGCCGCTATGCCCAATCGGAAATCGACGAGCTGGCGCACGCCGCCCATGATTTGGGCGCCGCCTTGTTCGCGCTGCGCGCCCGCGCCAATGAAACGCTGGTCGAACAACTCGCCACCGGCGCCATCGCCCCTGATCGCGCCATCGCCCAAGCCCAGCTTTTAACCGGCCTATAACCCAACCCTGATTTGCCTTCCCCCCGCGTTGGCGGTTCGATCAAAAACCTGTATCTCACCGCCACCATGCAAAAACTTCAGCCCCCGCGCGGCACCCAGGACCTGATCGGCCCGGATGCACGCCGCCATACTCACGTGATCACCACCGCCAAGCGGATCGCCGCCCTGTATGGCGCGCAGGAATGGTCCACCCCGATTTTCGAGGCGACCGCCGTGTTCGCGCGCAATCTCGGCGAAACCTCCGATATCGTGACCAAGGAAATGTATAGTTTCGATGATCGCGGCGGTGACTCCCTTACTCTCCGCCCCGAAGGCACGGCGGGCATTTGCCGCGCTCTGGTCACTAACGGCCTCACCCAATCGCTGCCGCAAAAAATATTTTATGCCGGGCCGATGTTTCGCTATGAGCGCCCGCAAAAAGGCCGTTACCGGCAATTTCACCAAATCGGCTTTGAAATTCTCGGCGCCGAAACCGCCCTCGCCGACGCCGAAGCCATCGCCTGCGCCGCCGCCATCCTGCGGGCACTCGGCATCGACGACGATGTCACCCTCAACATCAACACCCTCGGCGATCCGCCAAGCCGCGATGCTTATCGCGCCGCCCTGATCGCCTATTTCACCACCCACCAGGCCCAACTCTCCGCCGACAGCAAAATCCGCCTCGAAAAAAATCCCCTGCGCATCCTCGATTCCAAAGACCCCGCCGATATCGCGCTGGTCGCCGACGCGCCCACCATCGCCCCCTATCTCACCGAGGCAGCCGCCAGCTTCTACGCCGCCCTCAAATCCCACCTCACCGCTCTGGGCGTCGCTTTCGTCGAGAATCCCGGCATTGTGCGCGGCCTTGATTATTATAATCACACCGCCTTCGAATTCGTCACCACCCAACTCGGCGCGCAAGGCACCGTGCTCGCGGGCGGGCGCTATGACGGGCTGGTCGAACAAATGGGCGGCCCCGCCGTCTCGGGCATCGGCTTCGCCGCCGGGATCGAACGCCTCGCCATGCTGATCGCCGAACCACCCACTTCCCCGCCGCCCATCGCGGTCATCCCGGTCGATGACGCCAGCGAACCCCACGCCATCGCCGTGCTCAGCGCGTTGCGCGCAGCCGGGATTCCCGCCGAAATCGCCTATCGCGGCAATCTCAAGCGCCGCCTGGAGCGCGCCAACAAAGCCAATTCCGGCCACGCGGTGCTGGTCGGCGCCGAGGCGACACCCGATCATTTCGTGCTGAAAAACCTCACCGACAGCCACCAGCAATCGCTCACCCTCGATGCGTTGATCGCGCAGCTCGCACCCCACCGATGAGCCTTGATCACCAGCTCGACCGGATCGCCGAGCGTGCCCACGAACTGCGCAGCATGCTGGCCTCCGCCCTCGATGGCGAACGCTTCGTCGCCGCCTCGCGCGAACTCGCCAGCATCGAGCCGCTGGAAACCCTGATCCTGCAACTGCGCAGCGGCCAACGCGCCCAAGCCGAAGCCGAGGCCGCGCGCAGCGACCCGGATTTGCGCGACCTCGCCGATGCCGAATTGCAGCTCCTGCATGACAGCCTGCCTGCGCTTGAGCAACAAATCCGCATCGCTTTGTTGCCACGTGACGAAGCCGATGATCTGCCCGCGATTCTCGAAATCCGCCCCGCCGCTGGCGGCGATGAGGCCGGATTATTCGCAGCCGAACTGTTCGCCGCTTATCGCCGCTATGCCGAATTGCGCGGCTGGCGCTTTGAGAGCCTCGATCAAACTGAATCCGAACTCGGCGGGCTGAAGGAAGGCATTGCCGAAATCACCGGCAAATCAGTGTTCGCCCGGCTGAAATATGAAAGCGGCGTGCATCGGGTGCAGCGGGTGCCCACCACCGAAACCCAGGGCCGGATCCACACCTCGACCATCACCGTCGCGGTGCTGCCGCAAGCCGAGGATGTCGATATCACCATCGATGAAGGCGATCTGCGCATCGATGTTTATCGCGCCTCGGGTGCGGGCGGCCAGCATGTCAATAAAACCGAAAGTGCGGTGCGCATCACCCATCTGCCCACCGGCATCGTGGTCGCGATGCAGGAGGAGCGCAGCCAGCATAAAAACCGCGCCAAGGCGATGAAAGTGCTGCGCTCGCGCATTTATGATTCCGAGCGCGCCCGCGTCGATGCCGGCCGCGCCGCCGACCGCAAATCCCAAGTCGGCACTGGCGACCGTTCCGAGCGCATTCGCACCTATAATTTCCCGCAAGGCCGCGTCACCGACCACCGGATCAACCTGACGCTCCATAAAATCGACCGGGTAATGCAAGGCGAGCTTGATGATATTATCGAAGCCCTGATCGCCCATGATCAGGCCGCCAAACTCGCCGCCCAATCGTGATCCGCACCATCCCCCTCACCACCCTGCTCACCACCCTCAGCGCCACCCTCGCCGCCGCCGCCATCGACCAACCCCGCCGCGAAGCCCGGCTGCTGCTCGCTTTTTCGCTCCGCTGCCGCACCGAGAATCTTCTCCTCCTCGACCAGATCACCCAAGCCGAGGCCGATTCCGCGCAAAACCTCGTCGCCCGTCGCGCCGCGCATGAACCGCTCGCCTACATCACCGGCATGGCCAGTTTCTGGTCCATGGATTTCGCGGTGAGCCCGGCCACGCTGATCCCGCGCGCCGATAGCGAAACCCTGATCGAGGCCGCCCTCGCGCAGTTTCCGCAGCGCGATCAGGTGCGCCGCATTCTCGATCTCGGCACCGGCACCGGCGCGCTGCTGCTCGCCGCCTTGCGCGAGTTCCCCAACGCCATTGGCCTTGGCATCGACCGGATCGAAGCCGCCGCCCGACTCGCGCGCAGCAACGCCCAAACCCTCGGTTTGGCGCCGCGCGCGCAGTTCATTGTCGCTGACTGGACCGCCCCGCTTGATGCAAGCTTTGATGCAAGCTTTGATTTAATCCTCGCCAATCCGCCTTATATCCCGAGCGCCGATCTCGCGGGGCTGATGCCGGAGGTCGCCGCGCACGAACCCGCCACCGCGCTCGATGGCGGGCCGGACGGGCTTGATGCCTACCGCGCGATCCTTGCCGCACTTCCCGCTCATCTCACCCCAAAGGGTGCCGCGATTCTCGAAATCGGCCTCGGCCAAGCCGACGCGCTTACAAAGCTCGCCGTCCGTGGCGGCTTCACAACCCACATCCGCCCCGATCTCGCATCGATTCCCCGCGCCGTGATTCTGACCCGAGCAAGCGCCTGATATCAAAACAATTTGTCATATCGCTCTGTTTGCGCTATAGTCGTTCTGTTCGATCATGATGCGTGTCACGATGGCCGCTCATGTCGATCAACCTCCCGCCTTTGGTCGTCCGTCTCATTACATAATCGGTCTGATCGGATGGGAGTTCGCCGACATCGCTGCGCCAATCGCGCTCCGGCCCTTGCGGTCCGGTTCCGGTCGCGGACGATCGGCGCGGCAGGCAGAGGGCCTTTATTCAGCCCGCGCCCGCCGCTGCATCACACCAAAACAGGACGACCGAATTCGATGAATATCAAACGCATGCGCAGCCGCAACAACCGTCCCAATGGCGGCGGCAACGGCAATTTCCGCAGCTTCCCGGCCAGCGCGCCGCTTAATCGCAACCATGTGTTCGACAGTAACGGCCCCGAACAGCGGGTGCGCGGCACCGCCCAGCAGCTTTATGACAAATATCAGCAAATGGCCCGCGACGCGTCCAGCAGCGGTGATCGGGTGTTGGCCGAAAGCTATTACCAATATGCCGAACATTATTTCCGCATCACCCTGGCGATGAACCAGGCCCAAGGCCCGCACACCAGCCACAGCACCAGCCCGAGCGGCGGCCACACGCCCCACTCGAACCAAAACGCCCTGCACACCAACGGCAACAGCCAAAACTACCGTGCCCGCGAAGCCAGCGACGAGATTGAAGCCGAACTATCCAACAGCATCAGCCCCGACCTCAACGCCCCCGGCTTCGGCGACCAACCCAGCATCGAGGCCCGCGAAATCCCGATCAGCCCGGTGCCGCCGGAGAATTGAGGCTTTTTCTGTCGGTGGCCGACACGCACAGCTTCGCGGTCACTGGGCCTCAATAATCATCCCACGGGTTCAGGAGCGAAACGCCGGTTGGCGCAAAATCAGCGACGTTCCGTGTCACGACCGTCATGCCATGCGCCAAGGCCGTTGCCGCAATGAACGCATCGCGCTCAGGGCGCGGGTCAGGCACGGGAAGAGACGCGCAGCGGAGCGCCACGGCCTTATCGACCGGCAGCACCCGACCTGTAAATTCAGGCATGATTTGATGATCCATCCAGGCACGAAGCCTGGCCCCTTGGGCTAGATCGCGCCGCTCGACCCGGAGAACGCCGAGTTCAATCTCCATGAGGGTAATGGCAGAGAGGTAAAGGGTCGTGGCATCCACGCTGGATAGCCAAGCGACGACACGGGCGTTGGCTTTGCCGTCCCCGGCCTTGCGCACCTCGGAAATGACGTTGGTATCGAGGAGGAACATCAATCGAAATCGGCGGACCGTGCGCGTTCACGCGACCGGGGTGGATCAAACGCGATGTCCGCGAGTCCTGGCATGGACAAGGCATCAACGATGCTTCGATGCTTGCCAATGATGCTCTGGTACTCTGCGATGCTCAGCAACACATGAGCGGGCTTGCCCCGGTCGGTGATAAACACCGGTCCAGCGGAAGCGGCTTTTTTGGCGCGGCTGGTGTCCCGATTGAACTCCCGGCTGGATAGGGTGGTGATGGTCATGGGCGACAGTTCCGTTTGCGACGGTCAATCATTTATGTATAAACGTTACTACTAGAACGTTCTTTCGTCAAGGCTTCTTTGCTTTCCTGGCTGTGAGGAGGGGTTCAGAAGTCGTCCGTAGGTCGGTAATGCATCGAATTTTTCATATGGTTTTGCGTGATTCTTTAGATCCGCTAAGCGCCCAGAATTTTAATAGGGCCTGACCGTAACCAAAGTGCTGCGATATGGATTGCTTGTGTAGATTTGCGCGTCAAATGCAAAACGAAGTTCGCGAGAACGCTTAAACGTAAAGCCTTAGAAATCGAAGCTACGCTATTTTGTCGCCAAAAAAAGTCCGGTTCGCTTAAAAAGTTGCGAACCGGACCTCTTAGTCACCGGTTTGGATAGCTACGAATGTGTTGGCGGACCAACTCGACTATTCCAAAACGTATCCGGTAATAGCTCCGGACCTTAACCATGGCATATACTCCATGGCGGGGGACGTCGCCCTTGCAAACAAAGTAGGCGCGCGCTAGATTCCAACTGTTCACATCAGGTCTAGGCACGTACCTAACCTGTTCGTTGGCTGCTCGGGGAGCCTCCCCGCTGCATCAACGACAGCCAAGACCTTTCGAACTAGACCCCGCTTACCGTATCAGGTTAGCGGGGTCTTTTGATTCTGGGATCCTACATCGTTTTACAAGCGAACAGGGTGTCCCGTCAAGGTGTGACGTTCTTTACTGCTTGCCAAATTCCGCGGTTGGTGTAAAAAAAGTCAACCACACCCCCCTTGACACGAGTCGCAGCATGTCCGTCGCAAAAGCCAAAATGGAACTAGAGAACCTTCGTGAAAGATCTTTGTTGTTAGAGCGTGAAATAATAGAGATAGCGGATAAGATACTTAAAATTTCGAATTATATCGAAATTTCCGAGACCTACGGCTATTTCTCAGCACAGGAAAACTTGCCGTCTCAAACGATTCGATCTGTATCATCAGCCATGAGATCCTCGACTGATCGAGTTAAAATTGCTACCCTTCCTAGAAACGTGAGGGGGGTGATTAAAATTCTTGAGGACGAGGGACAGCCCCTACCGACTCGACAGCTCGTTGAAAAACTGAAGGAAAAAGGGATCATCATCGGAGGAAAAAACCCGGTCACTGGCTTATCGTCTGCGCTCTCACGGCACAAGTCGCTGTTGCGCCCGAGCCGCACTGATGGGTGGAGTTTGACCAGTTGGGATAATCAGTACGCCGATGAAGGGTTGTTCGAAAGTCGCGTTGAAGACGTCGAAGATGCGGAAAATTGCAAACCGGATTTAGACTAAGGGCTATAGATTTACTGGGATCACTCCCGCCGCAACAGCCGATCATTAACAAACTGCGCCAATCCCGCGCCGAAAACCGCGCGCAACGTCGCCTCGTCATACTCAGTCGCAACCCAGTCCAAACACCCAATGCGCGCTTCCGCCTCAAGCGCATAAGTCGCAGTAAACGCCTCCAAAATCCCGGTATTGAACTACTTAATATGGCTAAACCCCCAATCCCGATCAGTCGGCCCCGCCGGAGAGTTAAGCCGTTGACTCATAATCGGGACTTACAAACTGCGTCGGTTGACTCCCGACTTGCGCAAGCGAGCCGTTACAGACATCGCCAGGATCGCCCGTCGGCACACATTCAACCGTCAACTAAAATTGTCATTGTCTCATAACAAGCCTATGCTCAATCAACATAAAAAATCGGATGAGCCATGATCATGCGCATCGAAAGTCGGATCGCCCGCTTCGCAGCTTGCATCATCGCCCTAATCGGTTGGGTTGGATTAGCCGTGCAACTCAGCGCGGTCATCAATCAGGTCGGATCAACCGCCAGCGCCCTTTGGATCATGCTGCGGTTCTTCACCGTGCTGACCAACCTTCTCGTCGCAATCGTGCTTACCGGCATTGTTTTGGGTGTGGCTGCCTGCCGCTCCCAGCGGCTTTTAGGCCTGATGACCTTATCCATCCTGCTCGTCGGCGCGGTCTATGTGCTGTTACTCAGAGGGCTGGTCGAACTGAGCGGGGGCGCCGCGACGGCCAACCTGATCCTGCATTACATCATTCCCAGCCTGACCGTGCTGTTCTGGCTGCTCTTCGCCCCCAAAGGAGCGCTGAACTGGCGCGATCCGCTGCTCTGGGCCCTCTATCCGCTCGCGTATTTTTTCTACGCGCTGGCGCGCGGGGCGATGGGCGGAAAATACCCTTATCCGTTCATGGATATTCCAAAAATCGGTTTGGCTTCAACCATGACGAACGTTACAATTATTCTGATCATCTTCTTGGTGATCGGATCACTCTTCGTCTGGCTCGGTCGCTTTTTGGACAGGCCTCAAAGGGAGCGAATCACTCCCGCCGTAACACCCGATCATTAACAAACCGTGCCAACCCCTGGGCCTTAAACCGCGCGCGCAATGCCGCCTCGTCATACTCGCTCGCAACCCAGTCTAGAAACCCGATGCGCCCTTCCGCCTCGCGCGCATAGGTTGCGATGAACGCATCCAAAATCCCGGTATTGGACTGCTTGATATGGCCAAACCGCCAGCTCAACTGCGCTTGCGCCTGCGCCGAACTGCCGCCCGCGATCAACACATAAAGCGCCGCCGCCAACCCCGCCCGATCAGCGCCTGATTTACAATGGATCAAGCCGGGCCGCGCCATGGTCTGATAAATCTCGGCCAGGCGCATAATCCGTGCGCGTTGCGGCGCGCCGCGCGATTCCAGCGCCATATCGTAAAATTCCAGCCCCAACCGGCTTGCCGCCTCGCGCGACAACGCATCCGAGCCATTGGCGCATGGGCCGCGCAAATTAACCACGCTGCGCAGCCCGACTTGCGCGACATAGCGCCGCAAATGCCCCGGCAACGGATGATTGGAGCGATACAGCACCGCAGGCTCAACCGCCGCAAAATTGGTCCAGCCCAGCCGCAGCAGCGCATGATCAACAAACAGCGCGTCGATCCAAGCGTTGCGCCGCCCGGCTTTGCTCGCCAGATCGCCCCGATAAATCGTATCCATCAGCCCCAAACCCTCACGGCCAGCGCGCTTCCGGCGGCAGGCTCATTAAAATCGCCTCGATATTGCCGCCGGTTTTCAAGCCAAAAATCGTGCCCCGATCATAGAGCAGATTAAACTCGACATAGCGCCCGCGCCGCACCAACTGTGCCTCGCGCTCGGCCTCACTCCAACTCTCGCCCATCCGCTTGCGCACAATCGCCTGATACCCTTCCAAAAATCCGAGCCCGACATCACGGGTAAAGGCAAAATCGCGCTCCAGATCGGCATTTTCCAAATAATCATAAAAAATTCCGCCAACACCCCGGGTCTCGCCGCGATGCGGCAGATAAAAATACTCATCGCACCATTTTTTATATTTCGGATAATAATCAGGGTCATACGCATCGCAAACCCGCTTGAACGCCGCGTGAAACGCCGCGCCATCCTCGCTGGCCGCCGCGCTGTCGGGCTGCAACGGCGTCAAATCGCCGCCGCCGCCAAACCAGCCTTTGGTGGTCACGATCATGCGGGTATTCATGTGCGCTGCCGGCACGCGCGGGCTGCGCATATGCGCCACCAAACTAATCCCCGCCGCCCAGAAACGCGGATCTTCCGCAGCACCGGGGATCGATTTGCTGAATTCCGGGCTGAAACTGCCCCAGACCGTGGAAATATTCACCCCCACTTTCTCAAACACCCGCCCGCGCATCACGCTGGTCACCCCGCCGCCGCCCGACTCCCGGCTCCACGCTGTCCGCTCAAACCGCCCTGGCGGCAAATCCCCATGCTGACGGCCCGGCACCGCCCCGTACTCATCCTCAATCGCCTCGAACGCCGCGCAAATCTGGTCGCGCAGCTGCGCAAACCAGGCCTGGGCTTTGGGCTGCAAGGCCGCATGGCGCGGCGCGTCCAATACCGGATTTTCGGTCGTCATTACCGCCTCCTTGGCGCTCATATCGCGAATAATCTCCTATAGCGCGCAACCGGCAAACATCACAAAACCACACCAATAAGGCCAAGCCCGCTTGAATCTTGCCGCCAATCAGGCCATTGCAACCCAGCAATTCGCATCGCCCTTTGATCGGACCGGAGCCCCCATGGCCGAGACCTTGCCTGCCCAGCCTGCCCATGAAGCGAGCCAGACGGCCAATTTCATGCATATCATCACCCTCGCTTTCGCGCTGGTCGGCCTCGGTGCCATGATCTGGGCGTTCATCGCCGCCCTCGGCCCGTCGGCCAATAACCCGACCGTGCAGCCGGTGATCAACCTTGCGTCGATCGCGCCCGGCCACACCAAAATCGTGCAATTCCATGGCAACCCGGTGATGATCCGCCATCTTACCCCGAGCCAAATCACCAAAGTGGCAACGCATCTCAACCCGGCCAATAACGCCTATGTGGTGTTGAGCGGCATCGCTCCCCATAGTTTCTGCCTGCTCACCCCGACCGCGGCGGGCTACACCGATCCCTGCACCGGCACGATGTTCACCCCGCTCGGCCAATCGGCATCCCTCGCCGATCACCTCGCGATCCCGAAACATCGTTTCCTCGCCAAACTTTCTCTCCAGCTCCGCTGAAGGCGCGCATCCATGTCCAACGCTTCCGATCAAACTGCCGTGCCACAATCCTGGCTGGAACAGCGCCTGCCACTGCGCCGCCTGCTGCGCGATCATCTGGTCTTCGCGCCAATCCCGGCTGATTTCAGCTTCGGTTCCTGCCTTGAGCCGCTGATCTGGGGCGCGCTGCTCACCCTCACTTTCACCGGCATTTGGCTCGGCCTGTTCTATGTGCCCACCCAGCACGGCGCCTTTGACTCCCTGCAAACCATCATGCGCGCCGTGCCGTTCGGCTGGCTGCTGCGTGATTTGCACCGCACCGGCGCCAGCATCCTGTTCGCCTTGGCCTATTTGCAGCTGTTCCGCGCGCTCCGCCTCGGCGGCTACCGCGATGGCCGCGAACTCGCTTGGATCATGAGCATCCTCCGCTTCATCACCTTCCTGTTTCTCGGCATGCTCGGCTTCATCATGATCAATGGCGCCGCCAGCGCGGTCCTGAACGCTGATCTGGCCGCCCATCTGGCCTCCATCCCCGCTTTCGGGCGCGGCCTCGCCCAAGCCTTTCTCGGCATCGAAACCGGCGGTTCTGCGCTTACCCGCATCGCCATGGCCCATATCGCCATCGGCTTTCTGGTCCTGCTGATCGCGGCGCTAACCAGCCTGACCCGCCGCCTCGCCCCGCCGATCAATCGCGATGGTCTGGCCACGCTTGATGCGCGCGACATCGTTTCCCTCCACCCGCATGGCTCGGCGCGCTTGTTCGCCGCCGCGATCATTACCGGCCTGATCCTGTTCGCGCTGATCCTGATCGCCCCGCATTTCCAATCAACCCGCCTGAACGCGATCCCGGCCAGCCCGCTCGCTTTGCCGCTCAGCCTCAATCTGCCCTGGTATCTGCTCGGCTTCGCCGGTCTCGCGCAAGCGGGCCAAAGCCTCGGCGGCGGCACCGCCTTGATCGCCGTGTTTTTGCTCCTGCTGGCACTCCTGCCCTGGCTTGATCGCAGCCAAGCGGCTTCGGCGAAATATCGCCCCTGGCATCGCCGTTTCCTCTGGCTGCTGGCCCTCGCCTGGATTTTTCTCTCCATCGGTGCCGCTCAGCATAGCGCGCTCTGGTCCCTGATCACCCAGATCAGCGGCTTTTACGTGATCGCCCATTTCCTGGTGATCACCCCGCTGGTCAGCCTGCTCGAACATCCCAAACCCGTCCCCACAAGGCTGACTGGAGCCAAAATCTGATGCGCCCCTGGTTCCTCGCCGCCACCCTTGTTGCTGCCCTGCTGCTCAGCCCCCAAGCCCTGGCCGGGCAACCCGCCACATTCGGCTTCCAATCCCCGCTCGGCACCTATAATCAGGCCAGCCTGCAAACCGGCTTCGCGGTCTATCAAGCGAATTGCGCCGCCTGCCACAGCATCAAAGCGGTGAAATATCGCGATCTGCGCGGCATCGGCCTCACCCCGCCCGACATCACCGCCCTCACCACCGGCATTCATCGTTTTCTCACACCCGGCGCTAAATCCGGCAGCATGGTCACGCCAAACAACCGCCTGCTGGCCTTGCACCCGGCCCAACCCGGCGCGCAACCGGCGCCTGATCTTTCGCTCGCCGCCGCCGCGATGGCGCACGGCCCACAATCCATCGTCGCCCTCCTGCGCACCCATCACCCGATCAAACCGGGCTCGGTCACCCTGGCCCACGGCAAAAAACCTTCGGTCGCGGTGATGACCCACGACGTCGCCGCTTTCCTCGCCTGGTCGTCCGATCCCACCCTCACCCAGCGCAAATCGATTATGCTGCGCGCGATGATTTTCCTCGCCATTTTCGGCGTCATCGGCTTTATCGCCCTCCGCTCGGACCGCGCGCGATGAGCCAACCCGCCAAAGCCCCAGTGATCGGCATTATCGGCGGCTCGGGCCTGTACGACATTGACGGGCTGGAAAACCAGCGTTGGGAGCGGGTCAGCACGCCCTGGGGCGAACCCTCGGATGAATTGTTATTTGGCACGCTCGGCGGCGTACAACTCGTCTTTCTGCCCCGCCACGGGCGCGGCCACCGGCTCAGCCCGACCGATCTGAATTACCGCGCCAACATCGACGCGATGAAACGCGCGGGCGTCACCGATATTCTCTCGCTTTCCGCCGTCGGCAGCCTGCGCGCCGATCTGCCGCCCGGCCATT
>JAJZEG010000266.1 GCA_021828605.1 Pseudomonadota bacterium
CGAGCGTTTCGGCGAGGTAACGGGCGCGCTCGGGGCGGGTCGTGTGCAGGCCGCAGGAATGGCCGCGTCCCTGATAAGCCAGAATATCGCGCACCACCTCGGTCGCCGCATTGAAATTGGCCGCGCGATAGACCGCGAGCACCAGCGATAATTTTTCACCCGAGAACGGCGATGCCGGGCCGATGCCGGTTTCCTCGACCATGAAAAACCGGCAGTGCCGGGCCGCTTCGGGCAAGCCGAAAGCCTCGGCGAGAATGGCGGGATCGCGCGCGATCAGCGCCCGGTTCAGCTTGCCGTCTTGCCAGAGCAGTTTTTCGACCCGCTCGGCTTCTGCCCGGGTGCAGAGATAACCACCCGCGCGTTCAAGCGCGGCGATCGACGCTTGATACACCTCATCAACAATAACAATCGCGTTTTCCGACGAGCAGGAGGTGGAATTATCGAAGGTTTTCGAGGCGGTGATTTTGCCTGCCGCATCATCGAGATTGGCGGTTTCATCGATAATCACCGGAACGTTGCCAGCGCCCACACCAATCGCCGGGGTGCCGCTACGATAGGCGCGGCGCACATTATCCTGCGATCCGGTAACCACGACCAGATCAACCGCCGCCATCAGCGCGTCGGTCGCGGCTTTTGAGGCGGGTGGCGGCAGAATTTGCACTAAATCCTCGGGCGCGCCGATGCGGGCGAGTTCGCGGCGCATTTCGCCGACGGTTTCGGTGGTGGTTTGCATCCCCGACGGTGAGGGCGCGATGATAATGGCGTTACGGCCTTTGATCGCCATCATCGCCTTGTTAACCGCCGTGGCGGAGGGGTTGGTCGAGGGCGTCACCGCGCCAATCACGCCGATGGGTTTGGCAAATTTGACCAGGCCGCGCTCCGGAAGCTCCTCGATCACGCCAACGGTTTTAGCGCGCAGCAGGTCGCGCAGGGTGCCGAAGGTTTTGCGCTGATTTTTGATGATTTTATCGGCGACGTTGCCAAGGCCGGTATCCTGCACCGCGAGCGCTGCGAGCCGTTCGGCGCGGTCCTGGCGATAAAGCGACCAGGCGAGGGCGCGCACCAAATCATCGGTGCGCGCCTGATCGGCATTAGCAATCAGGGCCATGGCATCGCGCGCGCGGGTGACCATGGCGGCGATTTTATCGGTCGTTGCGTCATGTTTTGTTAGTTGAGCTGTTTGATCCATTTTAGACTTTTTCCCCTTAGACATTGACACGCTGGTTAGGTCGTGTTAGATAATCTGTCAGCGACGCTGGGTTCGACCAACAGACAACCGAGCGCGATTGAGGCCAGCTTGGCTTCGACCGGATCGGCGCGCGAGGTGAGAATAATGGGCATGGCCGCCCCCAGCACCACACCAATCGGGGTGGCGTGCAGCCAATGCACCAGCGCCTTGAACAAGGCATTGCCGGTTTCGATGTTCGGGACCACCAGAATATCGGCCTGCCCGGCGACCGGATCATTCGTCAGCCCTTTGAGCGTTGCCGCCGCTGCTGACAAAGCGACATCCAACGCTAACGGGCCGGAAATATGGCAGAATTTGCTTTCAGCTTCGTCCTTGAAGGATGCAGCGAAGGCGGCGGCGGCGATTGAGGAGGGCATCGAGCGGTTGATGGTTTCGGTAGCGGAGAGCAGGGCAATGCGCGGATGGTCGATGCCCAGCACCATGGCGACCTCGATGGCGTGACGGACAATGAACGTCATGGTGCGCGGGTCCGGGGCAATATTGAGTGCGGCATCGGTGATCAGGAGTTCGCGTGCAGATCCGGGAATATGCATGGCAAATATATGCGAAAGTCGCGCCGCACGGCGCAGCCCGCGCGCGCCGTCCAGCACCGCGCGCATCAGCGTGTCGGTGTGCAAATGACCCTTCATCAGCAGCGGCGCTTCCCCGGCGGCGATCAAATCGGCGGCGATTTGCGCGGCCTGCTCCTCGCCTGTGGCCGCGATCACCCGATAGGGAGTGTCAGGATCATCGAGCGTGGCGCATGACGCTTTGATGGCGGCGGGGTCGCCCACCAGGATCGGCGTGATCAGTCCGAGTGACGCGGCCCAATGCACCGCCTGCATCACATCATCAGCACCCGCCGCCGCCACCACCATCGGCTGCGGTCCCCGGGCGGCGGCGCGCACCAACAGGCGGGGTGGGCAGACATAATGCCCAGCGGCGTCACGATCTGTGCTGCGATCTGTTGCAGGCGTGGACATGACCGGCGGATGGCTCTGCATGGACGAAGGCTCGTTCGCTCAATCGGATTGCGGGGATGTGACGAAACTATCGGTGAGCGCGCGGGCGGCAGCGATCAGCGGCACGCGATGCCGATACGCATCGCTCACCGGCATCCGCGCGGCGGGGGCCTGGATCGCGACGCCGGCGGTGATTTCACCGCGCGCGTTAAACACCGGTGCGGCGATGCAGACCACGCCTGCGAGATATTCCTCGCGATCAACCGATAGGCGTTCATGGCGAATCCGCACCAGCTCGTCCTCAAGTGCGGCGGGGGTGGTCAGGGTTTGCGCGGTGTGGGGCACGAAATCGAGGCGCTTGAGTAAGCCAGCGCGCTTGGCATCCGGCAGGAAAGCAAGGAATAATTTGCCAATGGCGGTGCAGTGCAAAGGCACGCGCGAGCCGATATGGAAATTGAGCCGCAACGGCCAACGCGTGGCTTCAACACGGTCGAAATACACGATCTGGCCGCCTTCGAGCGTGCCAATATTGCAGGTTTCGCCCACTTCATCGACGAGCCCCTGTAATATTTGCCGACGCGGCGCGTATTGCACCGAATAGCGTAAAATATCGAACGCCAAATCATTCAGGCGCGGTCCTACCGAGATGCGTCGCGATGAAAAAGGTCGATACAGGAAGCCCAACGCTTCGAATTGTTCAATCATCCGATAGACGGTTGGCTTGGGCAAATCGAGGTGATCGGCGATTTCGACCGGCAGCACCGGGCGGCCAATGCGCACCACATATTCCAGAACCCCAAACGAACGGGCGAATACGCTGGTACCCCCTTTGCCCAACGCATCGGCGCCACTGGCCAAGGCGTTGAGATCGCCGGTCTCGCTATCGGTGTCAGGCTCAAACCACTCCGCAGGAACCGGCGTTTCCGCGCCGCGTGCGGATTTGCGGCTGGTATTGCGCGGGGTGGGTTTTGGGCTGCTCTTCATACGCACCTCAGAGATGATTGTTGATTTGCTGGTTGTCCCGGATGATCGGGAAAGTGATCGATATTCAAGCAGATTTCTGCTCAGCGGCGATTTTCGTATTGTATGGTGATACCCATCGTGATAATTGTCAAGAAATTACCGAAGCGCCGCTACACTAGAGCGCGTCAGATTGACGCAGTCGCGCCAATCTGACGCGCTCCAGCTTTGTTTGCGAGGCTGATTCACGCTTGTCATTGCCGCGCATTATGCGCGTCAATTCCAAACGATCAGGCTCTAAACTCTTGTTACAAAATAATGGCTTGCCATTCAACGAGACCGCAAAAATAACCGGAGGGAACAAATGTCGACATCGCCACAAGGAATTCCACAAGGAACGCGCAACCTTGGTCTGATTGTGTTCGCGAGCACGTTGGGCACCACCATCGAATGGTATGATTTTTTCCTTTATGGTGTGCTGACCCCCATTGTTCTCAATCATGTGTTTTTCCCGAGCCTATCGCCCGCGCTCGGCACCATCGCTGCCTATACCACTTTTGCCGTCGGGTTCATTTCGCGGCCGATCGGCGGAATTATTTTCGGCCATTTCGGTGATCGGATCGGCCGCAAAACAATTTTGGTCTTGACGCTGATGATCATGGGCGGGGCGACGTTTTTGATCGGCCTGCTGCCGGGGGCGGCGTCGATTGGTGTTGCCGCACCGTTATTGCTGTTGTTCCTGCGGATTTTGCAGGGCATCGGCATTGGTGGTGAGTGGGGCGCGGCGGTGTTGATGG
>JAJZEG010000379.1 GCA_021828605.1 Pseudomonadota bacterium
GGCGCGATAAAAGGTTCGCCGAATTGAGCAAGACCATGCAGCTGCCGGGCTTTCGCCCTGGTAAGGTGCCGCAGTCGTTGTTGCGCAAGCGGTTCGGCGAGGCGGTCGATGCGGAGGTGCTGGAAGCCTCGGTGAATGAAGCGACCGATGCGATGATGGCGGAGCGCAAACTGCGCCCGGCTTTGTCGCCCAAGGTGGACTTGGTGCAAAACGGCGATGCCGGGGATGTGCAATTCACCGTCGAGATGGAGATTTTGCCGGATGTCGCGGTGCCGGATTTGGCGACGCTGACGCTGGAACGGCCGGTTTGCCCGGTTGGCGATGAGGATGTGGCGGTCGAGTTGGAAAAATTCGCCCAATCGCGTTCGAGCACCGAGGTGATCGATGAGGCGCGTCCGGTTGCCGAGGGCGAGATTTTGACCGTCGACTTTCTGGGCAAGCGCGATGGCGTGCCGTTCGAGGGCGGTGCGGGTCAGGATGCCGATATCGAGATGGGCGGCTCGGGCTATATTCCGGGATTTGCCGAGCAGATGTTGGGCATGGCGCCGGGTGAAGAAAAACAGATCACCGTAACTTTTCCGGCTGAATATCAGGCGGCGGAATTGGCCGGACAGGAAGCGACGTTTGATATCACCGCCAAGGCGTTGAAGCGCAAAGTGGCGGCGGTGTTGGATGATCAATTCGCCGAGACGCTGGGCTTTGAGACGCTCGACGATTTGCGGGAGTTTTTCCGCACGCGTCTGGTGCAGACCCGCGCGGGCGCGAGCCGGTTGAAATTGAAGCGGGCGTTGCTGGATCAGCTGGCTGAGCAGGCCGCGTTTGCAGCGCCTGACTCGCTGGTCGATGCGGAGTTCGCCGAAATTTGGCGTCAGGTGGAAATGGAACGCCAGGCCGGACGGTTGGATGCCGAGGATGCGGCGAAAGACGAGGCGACCTTGCGCGCGGAATATCGGGCGATTGCCGATCGGCGGGTGCGGTTGGGTTTGCTGGTTGCCGAAATTGGCCGGGCGCACCAGATCGAGGTGGTCGAGGCCGATTTGCGCCGGGCGATGATGGCCGAGTTGCAGCGTTTTCCGGGCCAGGAAAAAATGATCATGGAATTCTATCAAAAGAATCCGCGCGCGCTCGACCGCCTGCGCGGGCCGATTTTTGAAGATAAAGTGGTTGATCACATTATCGGCAAGGCGCAGGTGAGCGAGATCGCGGTGTCGCTCGAGGCGCTGATGGACGAACCCGAGGAATGATGCGCGGCTGAGGGGGCTGGACGTTGGCGGCGCCATTGCTAAATTAGGGATGGCGTCACCGCTTTAAGCTTGTCGGATGCGCGATAAGCGGGCGATCGGGCTGAGTAGAAGGAATGAGATGATGGATCGGGATCCGGTCGATATTTATATGAACAACCTGGTGCCGATGGTCGTGGAACAGACGGCGCGGGGCGAGCGGTCCTATGATATTTATTCGCGCCTGCTCAAGGAGCGGATCATTTTTTTGACCGGGCCGGTTTATGATCAGGTGGGCTCGCTGATTGCGGCGCAATTATTGTTTTTAGAGAGCGAAAACCCGACCAAGGATGTGGCGTTTTACATCAATAGCCCGGGCGGCGTGGTGTCAGCCGGGCTCGCGATTTATGACACGATGCAATATATTCGCTGCCCGGTATCGACCGTGTGCATCGGGCAAGCGGCGTCGATGGGCAGCTTGTTGCTGGCCGCCGGCGAGAAGGGCAAGCGGTTTGCGTTGCCGAATGCGCGGGTGATGGTGCATCAGCCTTCGGGTGGCGCGCAGGGTCAGGCTGCGGATATTGAAATCCAGGCGCGTGAGATTTTAACGCTGCGGCGGCGGTTGAACGATATTTATGTGGCGCATACCGGCCAGACCTTGGAGACGATTGAAAACGCCCTGGAGCGTGACCGCTTTATGTCGGCGGCTGAGGCGCAAAGCTTTGGCATTGTTGATGAGGTTGTGCTCCGTAACCCGGCCTCTGCCGCCGAGCCGAAGGCGAAAGAACCGGTCGCGTAAGCGGGTTTGAGCATCGGCGCTTGTATGATCCTGCGCTCGGGTCTAGGTTTGATCGGTTGATGAGGGCGGATCCGATGGCGGGTGCGCTGCGGGAGCGTATATGAGCAGTAAGTCCGGCGAATCTAAAAATACCTTATATTGTTCGTTCTGCGGCAAGTCGCAGCACGAGGTGCGTAAGCTCATAGCCGGGCCAACCGTGTTCATTTGTGATGAATGCGTTGAGCTTTGCATGGATATCATCCGTGAGGAGCACCGGACGCATCTGGTGAAATCGCGTGATGGTGTGCCGACGCCGCGTGAGATTTGCAAAGTGCTCGATGATTACGTGATCGGCCAATCGCAGGCGAAAAAAGTGCTGAGCGTGGCGGTGCATAATCACTATAAGCGCCTCGCCCATGCGCAAAAGAACAATGATATCGAGATCGCCAAGTCGAATATTTTGCTGCTGGGCCCGACCGGCTCGGGCAAAACCTTGCTGGCGCAGACTCTGGCGCGGATTCTCGACGTACCGTTTACCATGGCGGATGCGACCACGCTGACCGAGGCCGGATATGTCGGCGAGGATGTCGAGAATATCATCCTGAAATTGCTGCAGGCCGCGGATTACAATGTGGAGCGCGCACAGCGTGGGATTGTGTATATCGATGAGGTCGATAAAATCTCGCGCAAATCGGATAATCCCTCGATCACCCGCGATGTATCGGGCGAGGGCGTGCAGCAGGCTCTGTTGAAAATTATGGAGGGCACTGTCGCGTCGGTGCCGCCGCAGGGCGGGCGCAAGCATCCGCAGCAAGAATTTTTGCAGGTCGATACCACCAATATCCTGTTTATTTGCGGCGGGGCGTTTTCCGGGCTGGAGCGGATTATCGATCAGCGCGGCAAGGGCTCGGGCATGGGGTTTGGCGCTGAGGTGCGCAGTGCCGAGGAGCGACGCACCGGCGAGGTGTTGCGCAATGTCGAGCCCGAGGATTTGTTGAAATTCGGCTTGATTCCAGAGTTTATCGGGCGGTTGCCGGTTTTGGCGACGCTGGATGATTTGGATGAGGCGGCGTTGATCGAGATTTTGTCCAAGCCGAAGAATGCGTTGGTCAAGCAATATGGCCGCCTGTTCGAGATGGAGGGGGTGAAACTCAATTTCACCGAAGATGCGCTGAAAGTGGTGTCGGCGCGGGCGATCCAGCGCAAAACCGGCGCGCGTGGCCTGCGCTCGATCATGGAGCAGATTTTGATCAACACCATGTTTGATCTGCCGGGGCTCGATGGCGTCGAGGAGGTGGTGATCAATGGTGAGATCGCCGAAGGTCGAGGCACGCCGCTGTTTTTATACGGCAAGGAACGGACCGGCACTGCGTCATAGGCTGGGTTTCGCGCGGGTTACGCCGGGTTTAGCGGGGGCGTTGCCAAGATCGCGGGTAGAACCCATATCGCGTTTGTGGCCGGATGTCCGGCACTGCGCTCTGTGCCGGAATCGGGCGGGGCGTATCGCTTTCGAAAGGTAGTCTTATGTCTGAACCCACCCGTAAGCCGAAAACCAAAATCGTCGCTCCAAAATCGGCGGATTCGTTCCCGGTATTGCCGCTGCGCGATATTGTGGTGTTTCCCCATATGATCGTGCCGCTGTTTGTCGGGCGGGAAAAATCGGTGCGCGCGCTCGAAGGGGTGATGAAGGAAGATCGGCAAATTTTGCTGGTGGCGCAGAAAAATGCCCAGCAGGATGATCCGTCGAGCGAGGATATTTATGATGTCGGCACGATCTCCACGGTGCTGCAATTGCTTAAATTGCCGGATGGCACGGTCAAGGTGCTGGTCGAAGGGGTGCAGCGCGCCAAGCTGACCGGGTTCAAGGAAGTGGATAGTTATTTCGAGGCGTTTGCCCAGCCATTGCCGGATTCGGGGCTGGATTCGACCGAGTTG